>JAKMFD010000066.1 GCA_022425625.1 Crocinitomicaceae bacterium
AATTGAATTTAGTGTTGATGGATTTGTTTATTACACATACGAACCAAACCCACAAAACATGAGTACGTGGCCATTTATTGAAGATCAATTTATCCTTTTAAATGTAGCTGTTCAAAACTCAATTGAACCCAGCTTTACGGAAAGTGATATGGTGCTTGACTATATTCGGGTTTACCAAGAGGGTTTGGGTACTACGACTACTGACGTTCAGCAGGCATGTGATTCATATACCTGGATTGATGGCGTTACGTATTCAGAGAGCAACAATAGCGCTAGTGTAACTCTTCCTAATACCGAGGGATGTGACTCTATAATAGTCCTTGACCTTACAATCAACAATTCTTTTTTGCAAACGGATGCACAATCCGCTTGTGATAGTTACACCTGGATAGACGGTGTTACCTACACAGAAAGTAATTCATCTGCAACCCAACTTTTCACATCAAGTGCGGGCTGTGACTCTACCATACTGCTTGACCTGATCATTAATTTGAGCTCTAGCTCACTTATAACAGAAACCGCCTCAGAAACCTTTGAACTAAATGGCATTACCTATAATGAGAGCGGCACCTACACCCAGGTTCTAGAAAACATTTTTGGCTGTGACTCAACAATCACAATTGATTTAACGATAGAAAATACGACATCAATTGATAAGCCCTCAACTAAGCTTTTGATTTATCCAAATCCAACATTAGAAACGCTGAATATTACAATTCAAGAAGCATATATAGGACAAACCATTCTTTTGATAGATGCTTCAGGGAAAACGGTTATGGCTATTAAACCAAACCAAAGCTTTACGCAAATCGATTGCTCGATGCTTTCCTCAGGTGAATATGCAGTTGCCTTTGAAAAAGATCCTAAATCAAGGGTCTCATTTATCAAAAAGTAAAATTTAAATCAAATTAAACGAGGCTTCAATTAGCTGAAAAATAACTTGGTCATTTACATCTTGATTCAGATATACTGAATTCCAGTGCTTTTTATTCATATGATAGCCGGGCTTAATAGCTTGATAATTTTCTCTGAGATAAAGGGCTTGATCGGGATCGCATTTTAAATTTATAAACTCAAAATGTTCTGCATTTGTTAAAGCAAATATTTTACCTTTTTTCTTGAAGACAAGTGTATTCTTATCGAAAGGTGTAGTGGCGTCTTCAGTCGACAATGCAAAACAGAAGTCATAGAACTCCCCAAAGGTCATGAATCGTTAGTGAATTGCTTGAGCCGCGTCTTGATTCCCTAGCTTGTAAAGCATTTGGGTATGCTCTTTCAACGCACCCATGAAGGTTTTGTAAGAATGGTAAGGAACTTCAAATTCTTGCGCAGTCGCTTGTACAATTTCCGAAAGTTTACGGTAGTGGACGTGACAAATATTAGGAAATAAATGATGCTCCACTTGATAATTTAAACCTCCTGCATACCATGAGAAAAGCCGTGATTCTTTCGCAAAGTTTGCCGTATTGTACATTTGGCTAACCGCCCAATCTGCTTCAACATCCCCTGAAGGCGTTGGGAGTGGATAAGTAGAGGTTGGAACGACATGTGCAGGTTGAAAAATAATACCGAGGATAAACCCAGTTATAAATTGCATTAACAAGTAACCAGCTAATGTAATATACCATGCAGCCGGACTAAAAATAAAGGGCAGTGCAATGAAAATAGATGCATATACTACCTTGTTAACGATAATATTTCGAAGGTGCTTTTTAAAAGTTAAGCCTTGTGTTTCGAGAAGCCCCATCTTTTTATATCTAAAGGCTTGTTCGTAGTCTTTATTGATAAACCAAGTAATTGTCATTAAACCGTAAAAAAAGTAGGCATAGAAATGTTGAAACCTGTGAATTTTATAACGCTTTGTGTGCGGAGAAAATCTTAAAATAGCAGGAGGAGGAGCTATATCCTCGTCATAATTTGACACATTTGTGTACGTGTGGTGAAGTACGTTATGTTGAATTCTCCAATTGGCAGGATTTCCTGCTAGTATAATCAGAATTTTACCTATGAAACTATTGACAGCTGGATTTTTCGAATACGCACCATGATTCGCATCGTGCATTACTGACAGACCACAACCAGCCATTCCAACACCCATAATAGCCCAAAGCACTAGCACCCACCAAGATCCAATTCCTGATGTTGTTATGATTATGAAAGGTGTAAGGTATAATGCAACCATTACAACGGTTTTGAAAACCATACTTGCATTGGCATGTCTTGAAATATTTCTTGTCTTGAAATAACTATTCACGCGCTGTCTTAAGACCTTATAAAACTCAGCGTTTTTGTTCTTCGCAAATTGAAGTGGGGAAAATGTGGAATTGCTTTGCATATGCAAAGGTAACCATAACAAACTTGATTTGTTCAAATAATTATTAAAATCAGCTTGTTTGTAAGTCGAAAAGCTTCTTGTAAAACCCTTCTTTTTGCAATAGAACGTCATGCGAGCCACGTTCTACGACCTTGCCTTTGTCTAGAACAAGAATTAAGTCGGATTTCCTAATTGTACTTAACCTGTGTGCAATTACGATGCAAGTTCGGTTTTTCATAACCCTATCAAGGGCCTCTTGAACCAATTTTTCTGATTCAAGATCTAAAGCTGAGGTTGCTTCATCAAGTATGAGAATCTCAGGGTTTTTATACATTGCCCTAGCAATACTTAACCTTTGTTTTTGCCCGCCAGAAAGTAGGCTGCCTCGTTCCCCAATAATGCTTTGATACCCATTTTGCATTTGTGCTATAAAATTGTGTGCATTTGCAATTTTTGCAGCTTCTTTCACCCGCTCTAGGTCTGGCGCCTGCTCACCAAAGGCAATATTCTCAATGACACTTGAGTTAAATAATATTGGATCTTGAGACACGAGTGCCATGTTAGCCCTCAAGTCTTTAATTTTGATCGAATCGATATCTAGGCCATCAATTTTAATGGAACCACTTGTTACATCGTAGAATCTAGGAATAAGATTAATGAGTGTTGTTTTGCCACTTCCAGACTCTCCAACCAGAGCAATGTTTTGCCCTTTTTCAATCGTAACATTTATCTTTTCAAGGACAACAGCCGTATCATAAGTAAAACCAACATCTTCAAATGAAATTTGTGTTTTAAATTCTTTAAAGGATGTGGCATCAGGCGCATCGGTAATCACGTCTGATAAATTTAATATTTCATTTATTCTATCTTGAGAGGCACGAGACTTGATCATGTTCGATATATTCTTAGAAATATTCTGTACGGGTCTTAAAAATTGAGAAAAGACGATTATAAAAGTCATGAACACCTCGCCAGATAAAGCGCTTTTTTCACCACCTAAAATCATACTTCCACCAAACCAAACCAAACTCAGGAGCACCCCTGCACCTATAGTTTCATTCAGCAAAGGAGATAGGTTTTTTTTGCGAGCAGTGCGTGTTACAAGTTTTTGATGCTTCAGATTGGTTTTTTTGAACCTTGAAATAATAAATGCAGCTGCATTAAAAGCTTTGACAATACGCACACCTTCAATACCCTCATCCATTGATGAGTACATTACACTTGTTTGTTCCTGACTTTTCTTTGCTGTTCGTTTTAAGCTCTTTCCAATTCTTGATATTACAAAAGCTGATATGGGCATTAAAAGAAATGAAAACAAGGATAAACTTGGGCTCAGGTAAATAAGTGTTGCAATATTGATTATAACCGCAAAAGGTTCCCGAAACAAAAGTTCAAGAAGACAAACGACCGCAATCTCCAATTCGTTAACATCACTTACCATTCTAGACATTAAATCTCCTTTTCGTTCATTGCTATGATAAGCAAGCGGTAATTGCATTGATTTTTTAAAAAGTTTATTTCTAACATCGCGGACAACCGCCATTCTTAATTCCGACTGAAACCAAACAGCGCCATACCGAAATAAATTTTTAAAGAAAAAGGCTAACATCACAGATACACAAACAAAAAGCAGCGCATGCAAAGGCTCGCTCTTCACCATAGAAGTCATGGTATAGTTGTAATAGTCCTTGACATATAGAAACACATCAGGTATGCCCCAGTTGAATTCAGGCTTACTTACCAGGGGAATCTGCTCAGGGTCTTTAAAAATAAGTTGAAGTACAGGAATAAATAATACAAGAGAAAGTAAATTAAATATTACAAAAAACATATTACATAGTACAACCAGAAAAGTATGTAGCTTGTACTTTATGGTATATCTAAATATTTCAAGGTATGAATTCAACATCGATACAAAGATACATTTTTACTTTTCGGGTTATCATGAAATACTATTCTTAAATTTGTTGTATGGCATCAATAAGACAAAATAAAATAGAATCTGTAATTCAGTCAGAGGTTTCAGTCTACTTGCAAAGAAATTCAAGTATTTGTTTGGGTACGATGGTCTCTGTTACTGTAGTAAGGGTGACTTCGGATTTATCACTAGCACGTTGTTACCTAAGTATATTTGGTGCTAAAGACAAGCAAGAGGTTTTTGAAAACATCGAATCAAACTCAAGCAGAATTCGAGGAGAAGTAGGAAAAAAGCTCAGAAATTTGAGAAAGATTCCTGCCCTTAAGTTTCATATTGATGATTCTTTAGATTATGCATCAAAAATAGATGAACTTCTAAAAAAATAATTATCAAAACGGCCTTTTATATCGCAAAGACCTATTTCCGTTCCAAGCGGAAAAAGAATATCATTACTTTAATTACGAGAGTTTCGATCATTGGTATTGCGAGTATAACTTGCGCTTTAGTCGTCTTACTCTCAGCTTTTAATGGCATGGAGCAGTTGATTGATGAAATCTACAGTGAATTTGATCCGTCAATCGTTGTTCGTTCTGCTAAGCACAAATCCTTTTATGAAAAAGAGGTTAAATGGAAGGCTCTTGAAAAGATTCAAGGGATTCGTGCAATTTCTAAGGGTGTAGAAGCCTTGGCCGTCCTTGAGTATAATCGTCCGTTAAGGTCTGAAAAGTCCTTTCGAGTCAGACGAACAAATGCTAAACTATTTGCTATTGAAGAATCGTTCCTTAAAGTCGTCTCGCTAGATCAAAACTTCAAAGGTCCAAAGCCGTCATTAGGGACCTCGATAAACCCAGAGGGAATCATTGGGGTTTCACTATTGCAAAAACTGGAGGCACCCTTGGATGGTGACTTTAAGCTATTTTTACCAAAGACAACCATTAGCGTTCGTTCTAAACAACCCTTTTACACTAAAAAACTTCAGCTTTCTTCGGTATTGTTTTATAGAAACAAGGAGGTCAATGAACAAACACTCTTATGGCCATTAGCAGCATACAGAAAGCTCACAGGAGATACGTTAAATAGACTTACAAATGTTTACTTTTCGGCAAAACCATCTTCAGATATAGAAAATTTAAAGGCTCAAATTGCAGGGGTATTCGGGCCAGATTACGAGGTTAAAACCTACAAGGAAAAAAACGAGTTAATATTTAAGACCAGTAAATCTGAAAAGGCAATCTTAACATTGATTTTGATTTTTGTGTTCGTTTTAGCATCCTTTAACTTGGTGTCGTCTTTAACCATGTTATTTATTGAAAAAAAAGATAATTTTTTAGCATTTAAATCTCTGGGTTTAACTCGAAAAATGCTTTTTAATGTTTTCTTTTTTCAGGGTCTTTTGATATGCTTTTTTGGAATTATAATAGGGATTATTGCTGGTTATTTAATTTGTTTCTTTCAGGTTTCAACTGAAATGTTACATATTGCACCTGGCCAGCCATACCCAATAGGTTTTTCGCTCAAGGACTTTCTTACTATTGTGGCTTCCGTGTCGACTTTGAGCATTTTATTTTCGTTCATTACCGTAAAACTTCTACTGAGAGGAAGCGAGGATATTTAGTCCCTAAATTTTATTGGATTAAAGTGATTTGTTATTAGAATAAATGGGTTATATTTGCACCCAAATTCAAACAGGTATAGAATGTCTAGTCTAAAAGGAAAAATATCTCAGGTAATCGGTCCAGTTGTTGACGTTGCTTTTGAGAAAGGTCTTGAGTTACCAAATATCTATGATGCCCTAGAGGTATTCAAAACAGATGGAACCCGTGTAGTACTTGAGGTCCAAGCACACGTAGGTGAAAATTCTGTAAGAACCATATCAATGGATTCTACAGATGGATTTACAAGAGGAATGGAAGCTACCTCTACAGGTCTTCCAATCAAGGTTCCGACAGGAGAAAAAATTAAAGGTCGTTTATTTAACGTTGTTGGTGAGGCAATTGACGGTATAAACGAAGTTGATAACTCAGATGGGCTTCCTATACACAGAGAGGCACCTAAATTTGAGGATCTTTCTACCTCTACTGAAATCTTATTTACCGGAATAAAAGTAATTGACCTTATTGAGCCATATGCAAAAGGTGGTAAGATTGGTTTATTCGGAGGAGCAGGAGTAGGCAAAACAGTATTGATCCAAGAGCTTATTAACAATATCGCAAAAGGACATGGTGGTCTTTCTGTATTTGCAGGAGTGGGAGAGCGAACGCGTGAAGGGAATGATCTTCTTCGTGAAATGCTAGAGTCCGGTATCATTAAATATGGCGAAGACTTTTTAACTTCTATGGAAAATGGTGGTTGGGATTTGAATAAAATAAATCTTGACGAAATGAAGGAGTCAAAAGCAACATTTGTCTTTGGACAAATGAATGAGCCTCCTGGTGCTCGTGCTCGTGTTGCACTTTCAGGACTTACCATTGCTGAATACTTTAGAGATGGAGATGGTGAAGGTCAAGGAAAAGATATCCTTTTCTTCGTAGATAACATCTTTAGATTTACACAAGCAGGTTCTGAGGTTTCTGCTCTCCTAGGAAGAATGCCTTCTGCAGTTGGATATCAACCAACACTTGCAACGGAAATGGGAGCGATGCAAGAAAGAATTACATCTACTAAAAGCGGATCTATTACTTCAGTTCAAGCGGTTTACGTTCCTGCAGATGACCTTACTGACCCAGCACCAGCCAATACATTTGCTCACTTAGATGCAACAACCGTATTGTCAAGGAAGATTGCTGAACTTGGTATTTATCCTGCAGTTGATCCATTAGATTCTACGTCAAGAATTCTTACACCTGAAATCGTTGGAGATGAGCATTACAATTGTGCTCAACGTGTGCAAATAACACTTCAGAGATACAAAGAACTTCAGGATATTATTGCAATTCTCGGAATGGATGAACTCTCTGAGGAAGATAAAATGGTTGTACACAGAGCAAGAAGGGTTCAGAGATTTTTATCTCAACCTTTCCATGTTGCTGAGCAATTTACAGGTCTTCCAGGAGTACTTGTTGATATCCAAGAAACAATTAAGGCATTTAATGATATTCTGGACGGTAAGTATGATCAATATCCAGAAGCGGCATTTAACCTAAAAGGTGGTATCGAGGAAGTTGTTGAGGCAGGAGAAAAAATGTTAGCAGAAGCATAGCAATATGAAACTAGAAATCATAACACCGGAGTCAAACGTTTTTAGTGGAGAAGCAAAAGCAGTTTCTTTACCAGGCCTTGATGGGATATTTCAAGTTTTAAACAATCACGCCCCAGTTATTTCAGCATTAAAGAAGGGGAGTCTTGTCGTAGAACTTGAGCAGCCTTTGACTGAAGACCAAAAGAATGATTTCATTGCTCTAGAGTCTCCAGAAAAAATTAGTATCTCTATTAATGGAGGTGTTGCTGAATTGAATCAAAACAAGCTAATTGTTTTAGCGGAGTAAGACCTGAATTATTTTTGTTGGGTCCCTTGTTAAGACTTGTTAACTACGATAAGCTAAATAATGCTCATACAAGAATGTTTACTTATCTTCGTTACTTCTAATAATGAGTGATTTAAACCATATTGACCTTAAGGCAATTCCAGAGCACATAGCCATCATCATGGATGGCAATGGTAGATGGGCTAAATCTCAAGGTCAAGACCGAATATTTGGTCATACAAAAGGTGTAGATGCTGTTCGTGAAACACTTCGTGCTGCTGCAGATTTAAAGGTTAAATTTTTAACACTTTATGCTTTCTCGACTGAAAATTGGAACCGCCCCAAGGAAGAGGTAGAAGGTCTCATGAACCTATTAGTCATGTCCCTCGCCAATGAATTAGAGGAGCTCAACGAAAATGGTGTTAGGCTTCAGGCCATTGGAAACATTAAAGGGCTTCCAAAGGAATGTCAAGAAAGTCTTGAAGAAGCGATAATTCAAACCAGGAATAATACCAGTATCACTCTTGTTTTAGCTTTAAATTATAGCTCTAAATGGGAGATTGAAGAAATGGTAAAAAGTATAGCTAAACAAATAAAAAAGGATTCGATTTCCCTAGATGAAATCGATGAAAATCTTATCTCAGAGGAGCTTACAACGAAAGAAATTCCAGATCCAGAATTACTAATTCGAACGAGTGGTGAACATCGTGTGAGTAATTTTTTGCTTTGGCAAATCGCTTATACGGAGTTTTATTTTCTAGATATTTTTTGGCCCGAATTCGGTAAAAAGCAGCTCATTGAAGCGATTTACGATTATCAAAATAGAGAACGTCGGTTTGGCTTGGTCTCAGAACAATTAAAAGGAGCATAATCATGTTGAGGTTTTGTGTGTTTTTGGCTTTATTTAACTCTTTTCAATTGGGAGCACAGGATGGACCGTCATCTTTGTCAGAGCTTGATTTCAATTACATGTCACCAAAAGAATATGAGCTTGGGCCTATCCGAGTTTATGGTGCCGATAATTACGACCACCAAGCAATTCGTTTAATTGCCGGATTGCGACAGGGACAACCCATTAAATTACCGAGTGAGCAAATAAATACAGCAATAAAAAACCTTTGGTCTGAAGGTTTGTTTTCTGATATTGCAATTTATGCAGAGAAAGAAATTGCAGGGGTAGTTTACTTAATAATTGACCTACGACCACGACCAAAGCTATCTCGTTTTAAATTTAAGGGTGTTTCTAAAAGAGAAGCGGATAAAATAAGAGAAGAAATCTCGTTGTTTTCCGGGAAAACAATTACTGAAAATTTAGTTTTTCAAACAAAAAACCAAATTCGAGGATATTTTAGAGACAAGTCATTTTACAATGTTTCTGTGCAGATTGATCGCATAAAAGATACAGTCATTAATAATTCCGAACTTTTTTCAATAAACATTGATAAAGGAGCAAAGGTTGGAATAAAAGAAATTAAAATTAATGGTGCAACGCAAATTCCAATGTGGAAACTGAAGCTTGCAATGAAGGATACCAAAAAGAAATCAATTCTCAGAATATTTAAGCGCTCCAAATTTACGGAGTCTACATATGAGACAGATAAGCTAGCCTTAATAGACAAGTTTAATGGAGTAGGTTTAAGAGATGCTGAAATCACTTCTGATACGGTCTATCAAATAGATGAAAAAAGTTTAATGATCGAATTAACGGTAAACGAAGGTGGTAAATATTTCTTTGGTGATATTGACTGGACAGGAAATACAAAATACCGCTCTAGCTATTTAGATACGATTTTAGGAATAAAAAAGGGCGACCTTTATAATAAGGCACTTTTAGAACAACGCATTTTTGGGAATGGTGATGGGCGAGATATATCCTCTTTGTACATGGATCGTGGCTATCTGTTTTTTCAAATTATACCAGTAGAAACCAATGTCACAAATCGACAAATTAACTACCAGATTCGAATGCTCGAAGGTAAAGAGGCTAGAATTGGTACGGTTACGGTTAAAGGAAATACCAAGACCAATGATTATGTAATTCTTCGTGAAATAAGAACGAGACCCGGAGACCTTTTCAATAAGGCGGATATAATGAGGACTCAAAGAGAATTGGCGCAGCTAGGCTTTTTTAACGAACAAGCTTTTCAGGTAAACCCGCTTCCTAATCCGGCAAATGGAACGGTAGATATAGAATATGTTGTTGAGGAAAAGTCTTCTGACCAAATTGAACTTTCTGGAGGATACGGTGGCGCAGGACCAACATCCTCGGGGAGAATTATTGGAACCCTGGGACTTACCTTCAATAACTTCTCAACTAAAAACTTTTTTAAGAAGGAAGCATGGACACCCCTTCCCGGAGGAGACGGCCAACGTCTTTCGATTAGAGCCCAATCTAATGGGCGCTTTTATCAGGGTTATAATTTCTCCTTTACTGAGCCATGGCTTGGAGGTAAAAAACCAAACTCTTTATCTTTTTGGATCAACAATACAGCATTGAGCTCTAACGGTTTATTGAGAACGAATCCCGATTATAATGGCTTGTCAATTACAGGGACCGGTATAGGTCTTGGTAGACGAAAAAAGTGGCCGGATGATTATTTCACCGCATATTATGAGCTCAGTTACCAATACTATGATGTGGTGAACGACTTTAGATTCCCATTGTTTACACAGGGTTATGCAAATGATATAGCATTGAAATATGTACTTCAAAGAAGTTCTGTAAGCGCCCCTATTTATCCACAAAGTGGATCTAGTTTTAAGTTCACGGCCAAGGCGACCTTGCCTTATTCATTATTTACGGATACCGATTATTCAACAGCGAGCAGCAAAGACAGGTATCATTTTCTTGAATATTATCGTTTTAGATTTACAGGGGAGTGGTATGTCCCATTATCTCCAGATAAAAAGCTTGTGCTAATGCCAAGGTTTGGATTTAGTTTTATTGGTGCATACAATGATGATAAAGGAATCACTCCTTTTGACAGATATTCAATGGGTGGTAGCGGATTGTCAGGTGTAAATCAACTTGGAGGAAGGGAGATTATTGCTTTGAGAGGATATGAAGATCAAAATGTATCTTCGGCGGGTGGTGATCCGATTATTGCCAAATATACTTTGGAGCTTCGTTATCCAATATCCCTGAATCCTTCAGCAACATTTTATGCTTTAACTTTTCTTGAGGCTGGAAACACATACCCCACGTTTGATAAATTCAATCCTTTTAATGTAAAACGAGCTGCAGGTATTGGTATAAGGGTATTCCTTCCAATGTTTGGAATGCTTGGACTTGATTATGGATTAGGTTTTGACAGGCTTGATTCTTGGGCTGATGGTTTCGGCGGGGCTACGGATCAATCTGTTGACGAAAAAGGGTTTTATCCTAAATTAAGCTTCACGATAGGAATGAACCTTGGTGAACTCTAATTAAACAGCCGTATAATTTTTTATCTATCCTAAGAATTTCTTAAATTACGTATCCAACATTACGTAATTATGAAAATCCATTCAAAAAGTTTCGCCTTATTATTTTCAAGCCTCATTTTAGGAACCTCTTTTGGTCAAAATTTTATTTCCTCAACTTTCATTAATACCATAGAACCCTCTGTTTTAACGGTAGTTTCAGGGCTTCCCCTCACTTACTCTGTGGACACCTATAAAATCGTCTATGAAACAACAGATGTTGATGGATCAGCAACGATTGCGTCAGGAGCTTTTTGCATTCCTGTGAGCCCTGAATGTCAAGGTTTTCCAATAGCGGTTTATGAGCACGGGACAAGCTTAAGAAAAGTTGATGTACCTTCAGAGGATATTCAAGAAACCTATATTGGTCGGATTTTCGCCGCAGGAGGTTATCAAGTTGTTATGCCAGATTATTTGGGAATGGGAGAAAGTCCAGGGTTACACCCATATTGTCATGGAGAGTCGGAAGCAACAGCCACTTTGGACATGATTCGGGCAGTGCGTGAGGCACAATTGCTTGGTGAAATACCGGGTATGGAGCCAGACAACGGAGAGCTTTTCTTAACGGGATATTCCCAGGGCGGCCATGCTGCAATGGCGACCCATAAATACATTGAAGAAAATAATTTATTAGAAGAATTTAATGTAATTGCATCTGCTCCTTGTTCAGGACCATATGAAATCACAGGCGCTATGGCAGATACTATTTTGGCCGCTTCCTATTCCAATCCAGGCTATATCGTCTATATCATGGCTGCCTATCAAAGAGTTTATGGTGATTTATACACAAGCTATTCTGATATATTAAAAGCACCTTATGATGAAATTGTTGAGCCTTATTTTAATGGAAACAATTATACCTTGGGGATGGGAAGTTTAAATGACCAACTTCCTCAGGAGATTCAGTCTTTTGTTGAGGACTCTGTTCTTGAGAACTTTTTAGCTGCTTCCGAGGACTTATCACACCCTATTTGGCAAGCTATGGCCGCAAACGACAATCATGATTGGCTGCCAACAAGACCTATAAAGATGTACTATTGTACGGGTGATGAACAGGTGTCCTTTCAAAATGCTCTTGTGGCAGAAGCGACAATGATAGAAAATGGTGCGACAGATGTTGAAGCCATTTTTAAAGGGGAAGGAATGCACAATGATTGTGTATTGCCATCACTCACGGATGCGTTTACTTGGTTCGAATCCTTAAAGACAGAGTGCTCTGTTGGTATTGCGGGGGTTAATATTGAAGATGTCCGGGTTTATCCAAACCCAATTCAAAACACGTTTAGAATAGAAACAGAGGCCTATCTAGGTAGTGAAATATCAATTTTGGATCAGGCTGGTCGAGTTGTTGTTCAGCAAGAAAACTTTGTTTCGAATAGTGAAATTGACATCTCACATTTAAACCCAGGGTGTTATTTCCTGTTGTTAAATAATCAGAACAAATCTATGACGTTAAAGCTTATTAAAGCATAAGTGCTTAAAACCCCAAAGAGTCCCTATAAACTATAGATTTAGCGCAATAATTGTAACGAGTTCTTTACAATAATTATGTATCTTCGGCGTTCAATTGGTCAATTGTACCGCTTATGTTGAAATATTTTTTCTTATTCTTTTTGTTTTTTGGCACAACCTTTGCCTACAGTCAATCATATGCATATATAGATTCTGACTATATCTTGAGTAAGGTTCCAGAATATGTTCAATCTAAAGAAAAGCTTGATAAGCTCGCAGAGCGTTGGACCAAAGAAATCGAAGATCGATATGCTGCAATAAAAAGTAAGAAAAGTAACTTTGAACGAGAAGAGATTTTATTACCAAAGGAAGAACGTATTAAAAGAAGAGAGGAGATTGAAAACTTAGAGCAAGAGGCGCTCGACCTTCAGACACTTCATTTTGGAAGCGAAGGGGATTATTTTCAAAAACGGCAGGAATTGATAAAACCAATTCAAGACAGAATCTTTACAGCGCTTAAGAAAATCTCTAAAAGTGATGGTTACGACCTTGTTTTTGATAAGGCAAACCAAAGTAGTCTAATCTTTGCTACGAGTGATTACGATATCAGTGATGATATTTTAGATGAAATGGGAATTAGTGAATAGAAATAAATAAATAAATAATAAAAATGAAAAACATAATATTCTTATCAGTTATGCTCCTTATGGGCTTTCAAGCAGAGGCACAAATGAAAATTGGCCACATCAATTCTCAGGTACTTCTAGACACCCTTCAATCTCGGAAGGATGCGATGGCTGCTTTAAAACAATTTGAAGCCGAAGGCGTTCAAGAGCTTCAAGAAATGAACAAGGCATTTGAAAGTGCCTACTTGAGGTATCAGCAAAATGAAAAAGATTGGTCTCCAGTTATTCAGAAAATGGAACAAGAGAAGTTGATGAAAAAGCAACAAGCTCTAGAGACGCGACAGGTAGAGTTAGAACAGCAAATGCAGATATATGGTCAAGAGCTGAATAAACCTATTCTTGATTTAGTTCAAACGGCAGTTAACAATATTGCAGAGAGCAAAAAATTATCTTATGTTTTAGACGAGACAGTAACGCTTTATTTTCAAGGAGGGATAGACCTTACACAAGAGGTGATGACAGAGCTCTTAAAATTAGAAGCAGCATTAAAGACAGAATAAATACCTTTTTGGGACTTCATATACAAGGGCAACAAACGTTGCCCTTTTTTTGTAGATTTGAATGATGAATAAAGTTGGTCCTATAGGTGTTTTTGATTCGGGTTATGGTGGGTTGACTGTTCTTCAAGAATTCATTCGTGTACTTCCTGATTATGATTATTTGTACCTTGGTGATAATGCCAGAGCACCATATGGTAATAGATCATTTGACGTTGTGCATGAATTCACCTTAGAGGCCGTAAATTATCTGAAGAATCAAGGTTGCAGGCTGGTCATTTTAGCTTGCAATACATCAAGCGCTAAAGCTTTACGAACGCTTCAACAGATAGACTTGGTGCATGCAGATTCAGATTTTCGTGTACTTGGAGTTATTCGTCCAAGTACAGAAACTATTGGTGCATTAAGTAAAACGAATTGTATAGGTATTCTGGGTACGCCAGGAACTGTACAGTCTGAGTCCTACAAAATAGAGCTAGAAAGGTTTTCATCGCAAACTGCTGTTTTTCAGCATGCTTGCCCGATGTGGGTGCCATTAATTGAGTCGAAACAGCATCTGACAGAACTGGGTAAAAGAATAATTGAAAAAGATTTAGAGATATTATTAAGTAAAGATGGTTCTATGGATACGATTTTATTGGCTTGTACGCATTATCCCTTAATTTTTGATCAGATACAAGATTTTGTAGGCCCTGCAATTAAGGTGATCTCTCAAGGGCCGATTGTAGCTGAAAAGCTCAAGGATTATCTTTCGAGAAATCAATTTATGAAAATACAGCTTTCACAAGGGGGAACTTGTTCTTTTTTAACAACAGAAAATGTTAATGTTTTTATGGAAACAGCGACCCAGTTTTTAGCTCAACCAATTAAGGCTCAACAGATCAAACTCTAAGCTATTTTGCGTAGTCCTGAATGAGTTCATTATTTAAAGCTTGAAAATCTTCTTGGTGTCGAGAGTAATAATTATAGGTTTGCTCGAATTCTTCGAAAGTGACATCATGTTTTTTTAAAACACCATTAACAGATTTTAATAAGGAGTCTTTGTATATACTGAGATTTCTGAAATTCATTTGATAGTAGCCTTCCAAGATGGTGATTTCGTTGTAAATAGATTTGAATTGACTTTTAGTCAAGGGGGGTGCTTCATTATCTGCTCCACAAGCAAATAAGATTAAACTGAAAATGATTGAAGCAACCTTCATTATTTTAATAATTAAATGAAAGACGATTACCGATTCCAGCCTCAATGATTTGACCTCTGTCATAGACAAGCGATCCATTTACAAATGTTTTATCAATGGAATATGAGAATTTAGTCCCTTCAAATGGAGACCATTGACATTGGTAGAGTATATTTTCCTTAGCAACGACTTCACCAGCTTCTGGCTTTACTACAACTAAATCTGCAAAGTACCCTTCTCGAAGGTAACCTCTCTTTTCAATTCTAAATAGAATTGCTGGGTTGTGCGCCATTTTTTCAACAATTCTCTCTATTGAAATTTTACCATTTTTTGCGTGCTCAAACATACTTAACAAAGCGTGCTGTACTAAAGGTCCTCCGGAAGGCGCATTTAAATAGTTGTTGCTTTTTTCTTCGAGGGTATGTGGTGCATGATCCGTAGCGACCACATCAATCCTGTTATCAAGAAGTGCAGCCCATATGCCTTCTCTATCTGACTTGCTTTTAACTGCAGGATTCCATTTGATTTTTGTGCCGAACCTTGAATAGTCATCCTCTGTAAACCAAAGATGATGAACACAAGCTTCCGCTGTGATATTTTTTTCTATTAGAGGGGTGTCTGCATCAAACAATTCTGTTTCTTTTGCTGTAGAAATATGTAATACATGAAGGCGGGCGTTATGCTTTTTTGCTAATGATACCGCAAGAGATGAGGATAAATAACATGCTTCCTCATTTCTAATTACTGGGTGCTGCTCAATAGGAATATCTTCTCCGTATTTTTCTTTCGCATCTCGAAGATTTCTTTGAATGGTTTGCTCATCTTCGCAATGCGTCGCTATAAGCATTGAAACATTTGAAAATAACCCTTCTAGTGTCTCCTTGTTATCCACAAGCATATTCCCTGTAGATGAACCCATAAAGACCTTTATTCCACAAACCCATTTTGGGTCTGTTTTTAAAACCTCCTCCAAATTATCATTGGTAGCACCCATAAAAAAGGAATAATTCGCTAATGAATTTTTAGAGGCGATATCATATTTGTCTTGAAGTAATTCTTGTGTAGTAGCGTTTGGGACCGTATTGGGCATTTCCATATAAGATGTAATACCGCCTGCCACAGCAGCTCTCGATTCAGAATAAATAGAAGCTTTATGGGTTAAGCCAGGCTCCCGAAAGTGAACTTGATCATCAATGCACCCAGGAAGGATAAAGCTCCCTTTGACATCTATGATTTCCGCGCCTAACTCTGTTATTGAAGGTCCTATTTTTTCAATTTTACCATTCTTTATAAGAATATCTGCTTCTGTTTTATGTCCTTCGTTTACAAGAACTCCGTTTTTTAAAATATAATTCATTACAATTTCATGTGTCTCATTTTCCAAACGCCAAAAAAGGCTTCTTTAAATATACCGGTGCTCATTTTGGAGTCACCGTGAACCCGATCTACAAAAGTAATTGGTATCTCCTTGGCTTTATAACCATGACGAAGAACAGCATACTTCATACAAATCTGAAAGGCATAACCCTTAAACGTAATTGCATCAAGATTTATTTTTTTTAATACTTCCAGTCGGTAACCCTTAAAGCCTGCGGTTGTATCTTTAATAGAAATTAAAAGAATGAGCCTTACATAAACACTTGCGAAATAAGACATGACAATCCTTTTCAAAGGCCAGTTTTTAACCTTACCGCCTCTACAATATCTTGAACCAATTACAAGATCACAGCCTTTCTCAAGCTCTTTACGAAGTCGAAGAAGATCCTCGGGGTCATGTGAAAAATCACAATCCATTTCAAAAACAAAGTCATAATTTCTGTCCATAGACCATTTAAATCCATGAATATATGCAGTTCCCAAACCTAACTTTCCAGTTCGTTTTTCAATAAAAATTCGTTCTGGGGTTTTTTTAATGGCTTTTTCAATTAAATCAGCAGTTCCATCGGGAGAATTGTCATCTACAAAAAGCACATCAAATTCTTTAGCTAATGATACAATGGTATCAATCATCCTTTCAACGTTTTCTTTTTCGTTGTAGGTAGGTATAATAATGAGCGATTTTGTCTTCATGTTAGAGGGAAACGAAGTTAGTGATTTCGTGTGAATTAGTTGTTTATCCTATTTCATTTGTGAATTTTTAGCAAATAAAAAAAGCCGCACAGGGCGGCTTTAATAATTTGATTCGAAGTTGCTGAATTAACCTTCGGTCTTTTCTTTTGCCTCTGTTGAAGCTTCAGAACCCTCTGCTCCCTCTGCTCCTTCAGTACCTTCTGCTTCGTCCTCTTCTTCCTCATCATCAACTGCTCCACGAGAAATTTTAACACCTAATACTACTGCATTCGCAGGGTCTAAGATTGTAACACCTGGGATACTCACCTCAGAAACTCGAATCGATTGCCCGATTCGGATAGGTGTAATATTTAATACAATCGCATCTGGAAGATCTCCCGGAAGCCCATAACAAGACAAGGTCCTAAAGGCCATATTTAATTTACCTCCATTAAGAACACCTTTGGCCGCTCCTTTTGTTCTCACAGGAAGATCAACTCTTACTTTTTGGCTATCATTTAATTCGTAGAAATCAACATGCTGAAGCGTATCCTTGACAGGATGCTGCTGAATCTCTCGAACAATACCAACGGCTTTTTTGCCTTCAATATCTAATTCTACTTGATAAACCTCTGGGGAAAAGATTATTTTATCAAGTTCTACTCTTTTAACGGAAAAGTGAGTTTGTTCTCCTTGTCCGTAAAGGACACAAGGGACCCTGTTTTCACTTCTCAGTGAAGCAGCGTCTTTCTTCCCTACGTTCGCTCTAAGCGAACCGCTCAATTGTGCTTTTTTCATTTTATTATTTATTTAAGATATTACAAAGTGTGAACTAATTGACTTGTTGTGAATTAGTTTATTAATGACATCAGAGAATAGACTTGCAACCGTGATTACACGGATCTTATCACTTTTACCATTTAAAGGAATTGTATCAGTAACGATGAGTTCAGTTATTTGGGAGTTATTAATTCGTTCATATGCAGGACCCGATAAAACAGCATGTGTGCAAAATGCTCTCACACTGCGCGCTCCTTTATCCATGAGCAAGTCTGCCGCCTTGGTTAAAGTACCGGCAGTATCGCACATATCGTCGATTATAATTACATCTTTCCCTTCTACTTCACCAATAACCGTCATTTCAGCAATTTCATTTGCCTTTTTACGGTGCTTGTGACAAAGTGCAAGACCGCAATCTAGTTTTTTAGAATAGCTATTGGCCCTTTTAGCACCACCAACGTCTGGTGCTGCAATTACCATATTTTCCGAGCCAAGTTTTTCAATTTCTTTAAGAAAAAGTGTTGAAGCATATAGGTGGTCAACAGGAACCTCGAAAAAGCCTTGAATTTGGTCCGCATGAAAATCCATGGTCATAATTCTATCTACACCTGCTGCCATAAGCATATTCGCTTTCAACTTTGCTCCTATGGCAACCCTAGGTTTATCTTTTCGATCTTGACGTGCAAAGCCAAAATAAGGGATTACGGCAATTATTTTTCTTGCCGAGGCGCGCCTTGCAGCGTCAATGAGTAATAAAAGTTCAAATATATTTTCCGTTGGAGGCATTGTAGACTGAACAATAAAGACATCTTGTCCACGCACAGTCTCTTCTAATGATGGTTGGAATTCACCGTCACTAAAAACGTTTACATTAACATTTCCCAGTTCTTGACCGTATGATTTAGCAATTTGCTTTGCTAACTTTTCTGATGCTCTGCCTGCGAATATTTTTACACCCATGATGTTCCAATTGGAAATAGAGTGCAAAATTACACAAAATAATAGTTTCGTCAAACAAATAGTGGCATTAACAACCCTTTTGGTTTATGAATTCAACTTGGCATCAAATTTTTAAACAAAAGTGCTACTAGTGTTTGTTTTAAAGTAAATTTGTTCATCCATGAAGGAACGGCGTAAAAATTTAAAAATGTTTGGCAGACTCATCCGGTTTGTTAAGCCTTATAAAACGCTATTTGCAACAGCTGCTATCTGTGTAATTCTACTTTCCTTTTTGAGTCCTTTTCGTCCTTACCTTATCGGTACGATGGTGGATCGTTATATCGTGAATAGTCAAAACTCAGCGCTTTTATTACAATGGTCTATTGGCATTGCGGGTGTTTTATTTTTAGAAGGCGTCCTTCAGTTTTCATCAAGCTATTTTTCGAACCTACTTGCACAATCCGTTATAAGAGATATTAGAAAAAACCTTTTTAGACATATCGTTTCTTTTAGAATGCGATATTTTGATAAGACTCCAGTTGGGGCTTTAGTCACGCGAGTTGTATCAGACCTTGAAGCAATCACACAAGTGTTTTCGTCGGGAATTATGGAAATATCAGGAGACTTAATCTCTCTGACCATGGTTCTTTCTTTAATGTTTGCAACGAACTGGCAGCTTTCTCTAATGACTTTAATTCCTATCCCACTTTTAATTATCGCAACAAGGATTTTTGCAAAAGCAATGAGATCGAGTTTTCAGCTTGAAAGATTGCAGGTTACAAAACTGAACACCTTCGTTCAAGAGCATCTTACCGGGATGTCAATAGTTCAGATCTTCAATAAGAATAAGGAGGAATATGCTAAGTTTGTTGAGATCAATAAAGGTCATCGAAAAGCACATATTAATGCCGTCTGGGCCAATTCAATTTTCTTTCCTGTTGTAGAAATTTTGAGCTCCCTTTCAATTGCCTTCTTGTTAGTTTGGGGTGCTGTTCATGTGGATGGAAAATCATCCATCGAAGTTAAAGCGATGTATGGCCAAATTATAGCGTTTACGTTGTGGATCTATCAATTATACAGACCTATTCGTCAGCTTGCAGATAAATTTAACGTTTTACAGCGAGGGGTTGTAAGGGCAGAAAGGATATTTGAAATTCTAGATCATGATGCCCAACGACAAGATAATGGCACGCTTACCGAGGTGAATTTTAATGCGGATATTTTATTCCAAAACGTTTCCTTTGCTTACACAAAAGGAAAAGATGTTTTAAATAATATCAATTTAAAAATCGATAAGGGAGCTACAGTTGCCATTGTTGGGTCCACCGGAGCTGGGAAATCTACCATCGTAAATGTACTTGGGCGTTTTTATGAGCATGAGAGAGGCGAAATAAAAATTGGAGAAACAAAAATTGAAAACATTGAATTGACTTATTTGCGAAAGAATATTGCAGTTGTTCTTCAGGATATCTTTTTATTTTCCGATACTATACATAATAATATCACACTGGGAGACGTATCTATTTCCCGAGAGAAGGTTATTGAAGCTTCAAAAGCTGTAGGGGCGCATGATTTCATCACGAAACTTCCCGGAGCTTATGATTATCAAATCGGAGAACGAGGAACGGTTTTATCCGTTGGTCAAAGACAGCTACTGTCTTTTATTCGCGCATTTGTATATAATCCTCAGATACTTATTTTAGATGAAGCAACATCAAGTGTTGATAATGAATCTGAAATGCTAATTCAAAAGGCAACAGCTCAAATTACAAAGGGACGAACCTCTATTGTAATTGCGCACCGAATGAGCACCATTCAAAAAGCTGATCTGATTGTTGTAATGGAGCATGGGAAAATCATTGAATCGGGGACACATCGGGAGCTCATTAAAAAACAAGGCAAGTATAATACGTTATATGAAAAACAAATCTTTCAGCCCATTGGATAAGCTACGTTTAAAAGTTGGTGGTGTCCCTGAACATTTCAATTTACCATGGCGATTAGCGATTGAAGAAGGATTATTCCGTGCCGAAAACATAGCACTTCATTGGTCGGATATGAGCGGAGGTACAGGTCAAATGATAAAAGGTTTAGAATCAGGTTCTTTAGATGTAGCAGTCGTTCTTACGGAGGGTATTACTAAAGCGATTCTTCAGGGCTTGGAAGCTACGATACTTCGGGTATATGTAGCTTCTCCTTTGTGTTGGGGGATTCATGTACCTTATCATTCTAGTATAAAAAGTATTTCAGACTTGCAAGGCAGACCATTTGCAATCTCTAGGGAAGCCTCTGGTTCACACCTCATGGCCTATGTACTTGGTTCAGAAAATGGTTGGGATCTTCGTAAAATGAAGTTTGAAGTTGTAGGAGATATTTATGGAGGTTTGTGGGCATTAGAAAATGATGAGGCACAGGCATTTTTATGGGAAAAGTATACTACAAACCCATATGTTGAACAAAAAAAATGTAGAAGGATTGGTGAGATTATGACCCCATGGTCTTCTTTTGTCATTGCGGCGAGAAATGAAGTAGTCCAAAATGTTCTCCCCGCATTAAACAAAATGTGTGATCTTGTTATGAATAGGGCGAAACTTTTGAAGAACAATCAGCGAAGCCCTGAAATAATTTCATGGCGCTACAATATTGATTTATATCAAGTTAAACAGTGGTTAAATCAAACAGAATGGGCCGACGTTGCGAAAAAAAGCCCTAAGGATAATCACAAAAACGTAGTATCTTATTTGCTCGATTTAGAGCTCATAAATCAAAGCGAAGCAAAGGATTGGAAAGAAAAGTTATTTATTTAGTATTACTGCTTTTTTTGGTAGGCAATGCGTTAAGCCAATTCGGCTGTACGGATCCTCAAGCCATCAACTTTAATGGAGATGCAATAACTAATGATGGGTCATGTTTATATGAGCCAACAAACTACACACCGACAGGCATTTCTAATTTAGCCAGCCCTCTTTTAGCTGAGAACTCTGGAGTAATTTCATTGAATGCATCTTTATGGGTATTGAATGACGGGGGCAACAATACCTCTTTATATGAATTGGATACATTGGGTAATTTTTTACGAGAAGTTGTTATTTATAATGTTGAGAATATAGATTGGGAGTCTCTTGCCGAAAACGATACACATATTTTCGTTGGAGATTTTGGAAATAATTCTGGCACGCGGACGGATTTAAGTATCATAAAGATTGAAAAGGAACAGTTATTCAATTCTACTCAAGACAGTGTACCCGGCCTTGAAATGCAATTTAGCTATGCCGATCAGATTGATTTTTCAGGACCCTCAAATGCCCATAATTATGACTGTGAGGCCTTTTTTGCTGTTGATGACTCTTTATTTTTGTTTAGTAAAAACTGGCAAGACAACTTAGTTAAAAAGTACGCCCTCCCCGATGAATGGCAGGGGATATATATAACTG
>JAKMFD010000083.1 GCA_022425625.1 Crocinitomicaceae bacterium
AAACGCGTTATGTCTTTAAAAAGAGCTCTCCTTTTTATAGGTTTATTTATATGCTTTGTAAGTAAATCACAGTCGCCTATTGCTGACTTTTCGGCAAGTCCACTTGTGGCATGTGTTGGAGAAAATATATTATTTTCGAATAGCTCTCAAACGAATGGAGGGAGCCCTATTCAAAGTTTTGTTTGGGATTTTGGAGATGGGAATTCATCGACAGATGAATCTGTTTCTCATTCTTATGCCCTACCTGGAACTTATACCGTTATTTTAGTAGCAACAAATGCAAGTGGTGCAGCAGATCCTGAAATTAAGGATAGCTACATTACAATATTACCAACTCCCAACGCTGAATTTGACCCAATTGGATTAGGTTGTACAATCCCTTTAACGTTATCTTTTCAATTCAACGGAAACGAGCAATCAAACTATTCATACAACTGGGACTTTGGAAACGGGAATACACAGAATATCGCGACCCCAGATGATCAAACCTACGGTGATGTAGGTGAATATGAAATTTCTTTAATTGTTTCCGATAATGACAATGGTTGCGCTGATACGGTAGTTGAAAATATAAGTGTCTCGAATTATCAGGCCGATTTCATTTTCCCTGAAACTGTTTGCGTTGGTGAAAGCGTTAATTTTCAGGACAACTCAACAGCCGGTGTAAACCAATGGGAATGGAACTTTGGTGGACTTGGAAGTAGTAATGAAGAAAACCCCGATTTCACCTTTGCAGGTGCTGGAACTTATAACATTCAGCTTGTAACTAATAATACTTCTTCAGGCTGTTCTGGAAGTGTAGGCGGTGAAATTGTTGTTGAAGCAACACCCGTTCCTTCTTTTATTGCAGACAATACATCCGACTGTGCACCGGCAACCATAAACTTTATTAACACCTCTCCCCTAGGAGAGACATTTAATTGGGTTTTTGGAAATGGAGAAACATTTAGCGGACAAAATCCTCCTCCGCAATTATATACTTTAGCAGGTTCCTATAATGTTAGCTTGAGCATGACAACCGAAAATGGTTGTACCGGTTCATATACTGATTTAGGTTACATTAATATAGAAGATTTATCTGTCGGATTTGAGGGTGATCCCACTGGTGGTTGTGATCCACTTACCGTTATGTTTACGGACTCTTCATCATCTCCTAATCCAGGAAATCCGATTAACAGCTGGGAGTGGGATTTTGGAAATGGCAATACCTTCTCAGGTCAAAACCCACCTGAACAGCTATATAACATTGGTCTTTACGATATCTCACTGACGGTAAGCACAGCATCTGGTTGTATAGGGACAGCTGACCTATCAGAATATATTTCTGTTGGAGAGCTTTTATCCATTGACCTGAGTGTTGACACAACTGAAAATTGTGTTAAACAAGATTTTCAATTTTCATCCTCTATCGAAACAAACCCGAGCAATCCGGATTCTTCTGAGATTAGCTATTTCTGGGACTTCACTGACGGTAGTGCCACAGAAGCCAACCCAACACATCAATTCACGAGTGACACAGGTTTTTTTGATGTAATGTTGGTGGTCAATTATCGAGGCTGTCTAGATTCCATTCAAATCGATTCATTGGTATACATAAATGCACCTATTTCTAAATTTGAACCAGATAACGATTTGTTTTGTAATCCAAATACGCTTCCTGTTACCGTTGATGTTATGGATAATTCCACGCATGGTCTGAACTCTGATGATATCTTGATGGTTTGGAAATGGGGGGACGGATCCCCGAATACTGTAATGGATGATCCTGAACTTGACGATTTAAATGATGGTAATAATTCTCATGATTTTAACGCGTATGGTACCTTTACAATAGAACAGGTTATTTATAATTATACTACGGGATGCAGTGACAGCACTACTCAAAACATAAATATTTCGAGCCTTGAACCTAACTTTAGTTTGTCTAATGATTCAATTTGTGTAGGAGACTCTCTGCAGTTAACAGATGCGAGTATCACGTGGGATGCACCCCCTACTCCACACCCATTAGTTTCATGGTCTTTTGATATGGATAATGGAGATATCGTAACAAATGGCCCAGTCGTTAATTACGCTTATAATACCCCAGGAAACTATAACATAACCCTAACCGCAACAAACAGCGTAGAATGCGCAGCCTCTACATCCCTAACGATAGAAGTTCTAGCAAACCCTTTTGCTGTAATCGCTCCTGATAATACAGTTGGCTGTTCGCCATTTCTTGTGAACTTTGATAACAATTCAATCTCATTAAATGGGTTACCATTGAGCTCTTTTGATTTCAGCTTCACAGATGATTCAAGCGCCATTACAGTGTTCAATACGGATGCTGTCTCGCATACATTTAATGGTGCGGGAACATATTACGGATCACTTGTTGCTACAGATGAATTTGGCTGTCAATCGACTCCAGCACTCGTTCCAATAACCATTACACAACCAAATGCCTTTTTTTCAGTGGACAATGTCATTTGTAATCAAGGTAACATCATTGCAAACAATGTCTCAAATGGACTATTCCCTATCTCTTATGAATGGTTAATTGATGGTGATCTTTTTTCTACTGATATGAATTTAAATACCGTATTTGACGAAGAAAACATTCCAGAGAACACCTCAAGTATCCTACATGATCTTAGCCTTGTGGCAACTGATGGCAATGGATGTACAGATACGATGAGTAATCTTATCACCGTATCTATTCCAAATGCAATACCTAGTTATACGTTCACCGGTGCTGCAGTAAATACTGATGGTGCTTATGTTTGTCCTCCTATATTTGGCGAATTTACAGATTCTTCATTATCCTATGGCTCCATTCAGTCTTGGGCTTGGAGTTTTGGGAATGGCAATCAGTCCGTATTAGAAGACCCTAGCAACACCTATGCTTTACCTGGGATTTATTCTTTAGGTCTTGTTATTACAGATGAATATGGTTGCTCAGATGATACTGTATTAACAGATTATCTTACTATTGGCGGCCCCAATGCTACCGCAAATTGGTTTCAAATAGATGGAGAGTGTGCTCAAGGCGCAAATTTCGAGCTAAACAATACCGAAAATGTAGCCAATATCACTTGGTATTTAGGTGATGGTAACTCATTGGAAGATACGCTGAGTTTTTTCTATTATTACCCTGAAAGTAATACCTACAATCCTAGTGTTGTAATCTCAGATGATCTAGGATGTGATGTAATTATACCTTTGGATGAAATTAATGTGGGAGACGATGGCTTAAATGCATTTTTCTCGGCTAGTCCAAACCCTGCGGATCAAAACGATGTTATATTTTTAGATGAAGGCTCCACAGCAGAATCAACAACTATTGTAAGCTGGGAGTGGGATTTTGGGAATGGGACTAATGCCTTTAGTGGTGTAAGTTCAGATCAAAACACGAGCTATTCAGTAGCCGGTCAATATCCAATAGTTCTTACAATTACAGACGATATAGGATGTATAGATAGTTATGAGGTACTTCTAAATATTAGTGATCCGGTCATCTGGATTCCTAATGTGTTCACTCCCAATGGAGATGGCGTAAATGATGTACTTAATCTACCCTATGAAGGTTTTCAAACCTTCAACATTCTCATTTTAAACCGTTGGGGTAATGTCATGTGGAATCGCACAGATCAAAACGGTGTTTTTCTTTGGGACGGTACAGATAACGGTCAAGAAAAATGTACAGACGGTGTCTATTTCTATAAACTATCGGGAACAATGTTCGGAGGGACTCAGCAGGAATTACATGGATTTGTAACAGTCATTGATTCAGAATAAGCCAGTTCCATCGTCATTAGCTTCGTATACTTTATCAATTTCTAATTCAGTTCTCTTTGAAGCCTCTACTGCCAAAACATCGCAGCGCTCATTCTTAGGATTCCCAGCATGACCTTTCACCCACTCAAAAGTGATTTTAAATGGTTTCGCAGACTCATGATAACGCATCCATAAATCTTGATTTTTCTTACCCTTAAATCGTTTTACAATCCAAGAATCTAACCACCCTTTTGTAATTGAATCAATGACATATTTTGAGTCAGAATATACTTTTACAGGTATTTTAGGCGTTTTTAAACTTTCAATGGCCACGATTACCGCAAGAAGTTCCATTCTATTGTTCGTTGTTTTTCGAAATCCCTGAGAAATTTCTTTTTCATTACCCTTGTAAGACATAACTATACCATAGCCCCCTGGCCCAGGATTACCTCTAGAACTTCCGTCAGTATATATTTCTATAAGACTCATTTCTTTAATCTTTTTGGATTTGTCTGCAGGAATCCAGCCCAGCTACTAGACTTATTTTTGTTGTTTTCACCCTTACCTTTGGAGTAATGATGACAAAGCGCAACAGCAAGACCATCTGTGGCATCTAAATATTTAGGCATTTCTTCAAATTTTAGAATGCTTTGAAGCATTGCTGCAACCTGCTCTTTTGAAGCACCACCCTTTCCAGTTATGGCTTGTTTGATACGTCGAGGGGAATATTCTTCATAAGGAACATTGTGGTTTAAACTCGCCGCAATGGCGACACCCTGGGCGCGCCCTAGTTTTAGCATTGACTGAACATTTTTCCCAAAGAAAGGGGCTTCAATTGCCATTTCATCTGGCTTAAACTCTAAAATCAAGCCATTCAATCTATCTAGAATTCGTTTAAGTTTATCTGCGTGATTGTCAATCTTTTTCAGCTGAATAATACCAAAATTAATCATCGTAACTTCTTTCTTTTTGATATGAATCAGTCCATAACCCATCACTGTTGTTCCGGGGTCAATTCCTAGAATTATCTTATCTTCAGACACTAAATTGAAATTTGTGATTAAAGCTAAACAATTTCGTTCGATTTTGTTCCTGATGTTAAAATTAGGTGTATTTGGAGTTCTTTCTTTTATACTATTTGAGAAAATAAATGGATTCCCTGAGGGATTTCAACCACCATCCAATATTAACATTGGTCTTGTGATTCTTTTTTTGAGCTTAATGCCTTTAAATTGGTTTATCGAATGGTTAAAATGGAAGACCATTGTGGCGTCAAAAAATATTTCATTAAGAGTTCGATGGCACTCCTTTTTATCAGGAATGGTATCAGGTGTTATTACGCCTGCTTATGCAGGTAATTTTATAGGTCGCATGTTTTATTTTGATAAAAAAGACCGAAAAGAAGTAATATTAAATACTCTCGTTAGCAATGGGGCTCAATTCATTATTAGTATTGTTATGGGGCTCATTGCATTTACAATTTTATACAGCAACACGGGCTCTTCAATTGAAATCTTAGTCGGAGTCTTCATTCTAACAAGTAGTTTTGGATTGTACTTTTTTGGAGACAAACTTTTATCTAAAATTCCTTTTAAAATTTTCAAAGAGCTAGACTTAGTTTTAGTTTCAAAGACCTTTAGAGCAAAATTATTAGGCCTTTCTCTTCTAAGATATCTAACATTTATTGTTCAGTTCTTCATTGCATTAATAGCATTTGAAGCACTATTTGATTTGACGTATTTTTTATGGATTGCACTTATGTTTGGGGCTATAACAGCAGCGCCATCACTGTTCCTTGGAAAAATTATCGTTCGGGAGACCATTGCCTTGTCGGTTCTTTCAATGGCTGGAATAGCAGGGTCTGTTATTTTAATAGCAGCATTTTCTACTTGGATGATCAATCAAATATTACCAGTAATTATAGCCACCTTATTACTTAAAAAAGAACGTATCCATGCTTTGGTTTAGTTGCTTGCTTGTTGCTTACCTCTTCTTTCTTTTGTTTTTACTTATCGGTTACCGATATGGCGTTGCTAAACGAAAAAAAGACAGAAAAAAAGACATCTCAATTGAACTGAATGATGTAACCGTAGTGATTCCTTTCAGAAATGAAAAAGAAAATCTTAATGTTTTAATAAATCAAATCAAAAGATTAAAAATTAGACCGCTTCAATTTTTATTTGTGGATGATCATTCAACAGACGATGGTGCTGCACTCATCGAAGCTAATATGGATAATGCTGTAGCACTATTATCAATGAAGGAGAAAACCGGTAAAAAAGAAGCTGTCTATAAAGGTGTAATTAAAGCAAAAACATCTTACATTCTTTGCTGGGACGCAGATATTTCTTTTTCAATAGACTACTTCAAAGAACTAAGAACAAAACCTAAAAAAGATCTGGTCATTTTACCTGTACATCATATGTCATTAGGTATTTACGATTGGTTTTTTGAGATTGATGTGATACTTGCCAATTATATTAATCATTCTAGTTATGGAGTAAACAGACCGGTAATTTGCAGTGGTGCAAACCTTCTCTTCAAAAAGGCAAGCTATCTAGAGGTTATAGCCTTGGAATCCCACAAACATATCGCTAGTGGTGACGATGCCTTTTTATTAAGAAATATGCAACAAGCCAATAAATCAATTGAGTTAGGGGCTTTAAATCATAGCGCTGTTACGACTCCAAACCCTGTCAATTTTATTGAATTTCTTTCGCAACGTGCACGTTGGTTTGGAAAAACCTTTCTGCTTAAAGACAAGTTATTGAACGCTTACGGATTGATTCAGCTGCTCTTTGCCCTAAGTTTTTTCGCGCTACTGCTATTTTTGTTTTGTACTGACCCCATACTTTTGCTGAAATTTTGGTTTGTAAAATCTCTTATTGAAACGGTTTTTTTACTTCCGTTTTTCTATGCGCTCAACAAAACAAAGCTCCTTACGATACTTCCACTTTATGGGGTCATATTTCCAATTTATAATATCATTCTTCTATCCTCGCTGTTTAGGAAAAAGAAATGGAAAGGGAGGATAATATAAAAATCACATTCTCATTTTACGTAACTTCACAGCATGAAAATTCTGATGGTATGCTTGGGCAATATTTGCAGGTCACCTATGGCAGATGGCTTAATGCGCAAGAAGGTTAAGGACCATAACCTTGATACTTATGTCGATTCTGCAGGGACGGCAAATTATCATGCGGGTGGAGCTCCGGATACAAGAATGACCCAAACAGCAAAAAGAAAAGGTGTTGACATTTCTGAGCTCAAGGCACGGCAATTTGTCGTTTCAGACTTTGATACTTTTGATTTGATTTATGTAATGGATCAGTCAAATTACAACAATGTCATTCGTCTTTCGCGCAACGAATCAGATCGCAATAAAGTACAGCTCATCCTTGAATTATTACCAAATCAGGATGAAATTGAAGTGCCAGATCCTTATTATGGAGGACAAGACGGATTTGAGCACGTATACGACTTATTAGACAAATGCACTGATATCATTTTAAATAATCTACGTCATGAGTAAAGCAGGAACTTTATATATCCTTCCCAATACCTTGGGAGGGGAAAGTATTTCAGATATTATACCCCATGATGTGGTGAATCAGGCTGTTTCGTTGAGACATTTTTTGGTTGAAAACATCAAATCTGCACGACGCGTTTTGAGAAAGATGGATAGAGAATTCCCAATTGATGAATCGATGTTCATAGAAATGAACAAAAGAAGCACGGAACAAGATACCATGAAAAGTCTGCAATGGTTGATTTCAGGATATGATGTAGGTGTAATTTCGGATGCTGGTTGTGCATGTGTAGCAGATCCTGGAGCAGAAATTGTTTCTTTGGCACACTCACAAAAAATTGCAGTGATTCCATTTGTAGGACCTTCCTCTATCCTTCTTGCCTTGATGGGATGTGGGTTTTCGGGACAAAAATTTAGCTTTCATGGATACTTACCAAAAGACCGAAAAGACCGAATTAGAACTTTAAAAACCTACGAATTCGATGCTAGAAAAAAAGGCTATACACAAATATTTATGGATACGCCCTATCGAAATATGAATGTCTTGGAAGATTTATTAAATGAGCTCGCTGACCATACCCAGCTCTGTATTGCGTCTAACATTACGCTTCATAATCAGCGTATTCGAACGATGAGTGTGGAAGACTGGAGGGAAAGTGCCTATGACTTAAGCAAATCTCCTTGTGTGTTTTTGATTGGCTCAGATTTTCGGGCATAAAAAAACCCCCAACTACAAGTAGTCAGGGGTTTAAGATCGGCGTCGACTTACTCTCCCATCCTCAAAAGGACAGTACCATCAGCGCAAGCAGGCTTAACTTCTCTGTTCGGGATGGGAAGAG
>JAKMFD010000101.1 GCA_022425625.1 Crocinitomicaceae bacterium
CCGACCTCTGAAACTATAATTTGGAATTCTTACAGGAATTGGATTCAATCATACCGAGACTTGCCTATTCTGATCAATCAATGGGCTAATGTTGTTCGTTGGGAAATGAGAACAAGGCTTTTTTTAAGAACAACAGAGTTTTTGTGGCAAGAAGGTCATACAGCGCATGCTACAGCGCAAGAGGCACAAGACGAAACATCAAAAATGTTAGAGGTATATGCAGATTTTGCTGAGCACTATATGGCAATGCCAGTTGTTAAAGGCCGTAAAACAGAATCTGAAAGATTTGCTGGCGCAGAGGATACTTTATGTATTGAAGCTTTAATGCAGGATGGTAAGGCACTTCAGGCCGGAACCTCTCATTTTTTAGGTCAAAATTTTGCTAAAGCATTTGATGTGAAATTTGCTGATAAAGAAGGAAAACTTGAACACGTTTGGGCTACTTCTTGGGGAGTTTCTACACGTCTAATGGGAGCTTTGATCATGAGTCATTCAGACGACGAAGGGCTTGTTTTACCTCCATTATTGGCACCGATTCAGGTGGTAGGTATTCCTATCTACAGAAACCCAGAGGATTTACAAAAGATCTCAGAAAAATTTGATGACTTAAGTGCTTCTTTTAAGGCAAAAGGTATTTCCTTCAAATATGATGATGACGACAACAGAAGACCGGGCTGGAAATTTTCAGAATACGAGACGAAAGGTATTCCCGTTCGTCTTGCAATGGGCGCTAGAGATCTGGAAAATGGTAAAATTGAAGTCGCAAGAAGAGATAAAAAAACCAAGGAGATCATAGCTTTTGAAGGCTCTGATGTTTTTGTAGAGAAATTGTTATCGGAAATCCAAAATGAGTTGTTTGAAAAAGCAAAATTATTTCGTTCTGAAAAGACTAGTGAAGCCAACGATTTTGAATCTTTTAAAGACCTTATTAATCGAGGTGGGTTTGTTTCTGCTCATTGGGATGGGACATCAGAAACTGAAAATAAAATCAAAGAAGAAACGCAAGCTACAATACGTTGTATCCCGTTGGATCAAGTTAAAGAAGAAGGTACCTGTGTGTTTTCAGGAAATCCATCAAAGGGACGGGTGCTTTTCGCAAAAGCTTACTAGTGAATCCTGGTTTTAGTTTTAAATACTTTACAGTAGTTCAAGATCGGACTGCTCTCAAGGTTGGAACTGATAGCATGTTACTTGGAGCACTTTTAAAAGCTCAGAATCCGATTCGATGTTTAGATTTAGGGTCGGGTAGTGGTGTGCTGGCGCTTATGGCTTGTCAACAATTTTCTAACGCTAATATTGATGCGATTGAAATCGATACTTCTTCGTTCAAAGATTGTGTCCATAATTTTGAGCATTCACCCTGGTCTAATCGATTAAATGCGATTCATGGAGATTATTTAAGCTTTGGCTTTTCGGGAAAATATGATCTTATTTTTAGTAATCCAGCATTCTATTTAGAAGCATCATCTCAAACCAAAGATTTCAACATACGATCTAAGCATACCACACAAGATGAGTTTTTAAATTTTATGCTTTGTGCCAAGAATTTACTTTCTAAGGATGGTCTTTTATGGTTAATTCTTCCGTATAGGCATTTAGATTTAATCATGAATTATGCAAAAAAACATGAATTGTTTCTTAATTCACTTATCACTATTAATGCGAAAGTATCTAAACCAAAATCTAGAATTGTACTTTGCCTTTCAAAAAACAAATCATTATTGAATCAACAAACAATTACTGTTCGTAATGAAGATAATAGCTATACGGATACTTATATTAATTTAACTAGAGAATTTCATAGTAAAGAATTAAAGAAGTAAATTAGAGTAAATAGCTTATCGCTTTAAAATTTCAATGAAGTAAACAAGCAATATTTAAGAATCAAAAGCGTTTTAAATAGGTGAGAGTTTCTGCATTTTTTCTGATTGTTTTCTTTTCCTTTATGGTTGTTGGTCCAAAAAACTTTTATGCACAGGGAATGGAGATTGATGACTCGTTTACTTTCGAAATCGGACTACCAAACACTTTTATAAACGCTCCTTTTAAAGACTTTATGCAAGGTCTTGTAACTGTTTCACCATCATATCAATATACCCTTGAAAGCGGCCTTGCCTTCGGAGTTGGTGCGCATTATTCCTATTTCGCAGTTAATGAATTTAGTGTTCCTTCAGCGATATACGGAGGTATGCATAGTCTTGGAGGCTTTCTAAAACTTGGTCATGAAAAGTTTTGGGGAGAAAGATTTGGTACGGATATAGGTTTTAAGTTTGGCTATATGCATTCTATGGTTAAAACTGATGCCTTATTTGAAGAGGGGATTAGATTGAATGTATTACAATCTTCATATGTAGAGCCGAATATTGGGCTTGTTTTAGCCACAGATGATGCAAATTCTTACCGATTAACCATAGCTTATCCATTTTTCGGTTTCGGTTTTAGGCCGAGCGATATAGGAGTTGAAGGTAATGCGGGATATGAAACTGAAGAATTTGATAAAACCTCTTCTTTCCTAGTTGTAGGATTTGGATACACCCACTATTTCAATGGTAAATCAAGTTCAGAATAATTAAGTTTGAATAACACCAACATTATATTTCTCCAAAGCTTTTTTATGATTTGCAGCGTCGATACCTATTGATATTACTTTTCTTGTCTCTATTGGGTCAATAATAGCATCAATCCATAATCGGCTCGAAGCGTAATAAGGAGATATTTGCTCGTCGTATTTGTTTTTGATTTTATCAAATAGTTCTTTCTCTTTTGCTGTAGTTATTTTTTCGCCTTTAGCTTTAAGTGATGAGATTTCAATTTGGAGTAATGTTTTGGCTGCAGCCGCACCACTCATAACGGCTATTTCAGCAGTAGGCCATCCAACAATCAATCGAGGGTCATACGCTTTGCCGCACATCGCATAGTTCCCGGCTCCATAGGAGTTTCCAATAACAATTGAAAACTTTGGAACTACGGAGTTGGCCATGGCATTCACCATTTTCGCACCGTCTTTAATAATTCCTGAATGTTCACTTTTCGAGCCGACCATAAACCCTGTTACATCATGAATAAATACTAACGGAATATTTTTCTGATTGCAATTCATTATAAATCGGGCAGCCTTATCTGCAGCATCTGAATAAATGACACCACCAAATTGCATTTCTCCTTTACCATTCTTAACAAGCTCACGATTATTCATGATAATACCAACACTCCAGCCGTCAATTCTAGCATAAGCAGTAATCATAGTCTTTCCAAACCCAGCTTTATATTCTGTGAATTTTGATTCATCAACCAAGCATTTCAGAATAGCTCTACTATTGTATGGTTTTGAACGTTCAGCAGGCAGGATACCATATACTTTTTTTATATTCTCCTTCGGTTCAATGGTTTTTTTTCGATCAAATCCAGCCGATTCTGGAGCACCAATTTTATCCATTAAATCTCTTATTGTTGAAAGACATTCCTTATCACTTTCCACCTGATAATCGCAAACACCAGAGATTTCAGTATGCGTTTTTGCGCCACCTAAGGTTTCATTATCTATTTCTTCTCCAATTGCCGCTTTTACGAGGTAAGAGCCTGCTAAAAATATGGTGCCTGTTTTATTTACAATTAGGGATTCATCTGACATAATAGGAAGATACGCTCCACCAGCTACACAACTCCCCATTACGGCTGCGATTTGTACAATCCCTTTGGCACTCATTTTAGCATTATTTCGAAATATTCTCCCAAAATGTTCTTTGTCTGCAAATATTTCTTCTTGCATCGGTAAAAACACACCTGCGCTGTCAACAAGATATATAATAGGTAAGTGATTCTCCATTGCAATTTCTTGAGCCCTGAGATTTTTCTTACCTGTTATAGGAAACCAAGCTCCAGCTTTAACGGTTGCATCATTTGCCACAATAACACATCTCCTGCCACTAACCATTCCAATCACGACGATGACACCTCCTGATGGGCAACCGCCATATTCCTCATACATTCCATGACCTGCAAAAGCTCCAATTTCTTGAATATCACATCCTTTATCTAACAATAGTTTTATTCTTTCACGAGCAGAAAGTTTACCCGCTTTATGAAGTTTGTCTATTCTTTTTTGTCCTCCACCGAGGTATACTTTTTCAAGAGATTGTTCAAGCGCTCGGATTTTTAAGCGCATTTGATCTTCGTTAAAATTGAATTCTATTTCTTTTGAAGAAATTGCCATAGGATTTATTTGAAATCAAATATACGAAACTACGTCTTTAGCTATCAAATCAAATTCGTCTTTAATTGTACTTTTGTATAAAAGACCATTATGAAAAAAATAGCATTGCATTGGAAAATACTCATTGGTATGTTTTTAGGAGTGCTTTGGGCATTGTTTTCAGGCTCGGTTGGTTTGAATAAATTCACCATTGATTTTATTGATCCATTCGGCGTGATTTTTATTAACTGTCTTAAGTTTATTGCGATTCCTTTAGTCTTGTTTTCTATAGTCGGAGGCGTGGCTGGCTTAGGTGATGTAAGACAACTAGGTAGAATAGGAGCGAAAACTCTGGGGTTATATTTGATTACAACAGTGGCATCTGTTACGCTGGGTCTTTTTTTGGTTAATGTCATACAGCCTGGACAAAATTCGTTAGAGAATACGAATCGTTTGCGTTATGAAATTTGGGCAAAATCAGAAGGTGTTGCGGTCAAGGATGGCCGTAGCCTTCTAAAGACTGCTGATCCATTGATAGTTAAACAAATTCAAGTTTCGTTAGACGAAGAAAAAAGTTCTTCGGATTATCAAAGTATGATGAGCAAAAAAGAAAATGCAAAGGACAGGAAGAGTGGACCGTTGCAGCCCTTAGTTGACATGGTGCCAGAAAATCTAGTTGCAGCTTTTTCTAGCAGTAAGCTCATGTTGCAAGTGATTTTCTTTGCCTTGTTTTTTGGGATTGCCCTCTCTTTAATGCAAACAGAAGGTTCAAAGCAGGTTCATCGTTTTTTTAATGCAATGGGAGATGTATTCATAAAAATGGTGAATATGATTATGGCGCTCTCTCCATTTTTTGTCTTTTGTTTGATGGCAGGGGTTTTAGCTAAAATCGCAAATACCCCAGCAGAATTGTTTACCCTATTTCAAACGCTTGGATTATATTCGCTCGTAGTCGTTTTAGGTCTGGCGCTATTACTTTTTGTATTCTATCCCTTACTCCAGCGAATATTTGGAGTTCATTTTGGTTATCGTGAGTTTTACCAAAAGATGAGTCCTGCTCAGTTTCTTGCATTTTCAACAAGCTCAAGTGCCGCAACACTTCCGGTTACCATTAAGTGTGTTCAAGAAGGATTAAAAGTACCTAAGAAGGTCAGTGACTTTGTTTTACCCATTGGAGCGACGGTTAATATGGATGGTACTTCTTTGTATCAGGCGGTTGCCGTTATTTTTCTTGCTCAATTTCATGGAGTAGATTTATCCATGTCTCAACAATTAGGTATTGTAGCTACTACAACACTAGCCTCTATTGGTTCTGCTGCCGTTCCGAGTGCAGGTTTAATCATGCTTATGTTTGTACTGAATTCTGTTGGATTAAACCCCATGTGGATCGTTATCATTTATCCAATCGATAGAATTCTAGATATGTGTCGGACAGTTATTAATGTTTCTAGTGATGCTACGGTTGCTGCGATTGTTGCCAAAACAGAAGAGTGATTGTAAAATAATTTAAAAGCTATTTAAAAGATTATTTAATGTTTTGGGATCTATGTCATGATTACCCTCAAATAACATTGTCTTAAATCCCAGTTTTTGATAAATCAGTAGTTCCTTTTCTAAAATTTCGGAGGTCAGGAATTCATCTTTATCTCCAACGAGGAAATAGCTTTGCCCACTGGTGGTATTTGGCTTTTCGATATCCGGAGGAAATACTGATGCCCAAAGGATAAAATGACTAAATAAATGTGGTTGACTATAATACCATCTTGCGGCAGTTGCGCCTCCTTGTGAGAATCCAAGTAATACAATTTTCTCGTAAGTGTTTTCTTTTAAATGTACTATCAGCCATTCTGATAGCCAATTCAGATTATCTTCAATGTCATCCTCACGTGACTCTTTAGTCATCCAAGAGGCTCCAACGCGTCCAGAATAACCATTTTTATAAAACCGATGTGGTCCTTCAGGGGCGAGGACAGTGTAGTTTTCAGAACAGCTATTGAATTTCCGGATAAAGTATTCAGCAAGTTGTCCATAACCATGCATCGCTATGAGCAAATTTTTGATTTTTTTTTCTGCTGGAATAGAGAAATATCGGTAGGTTTTTAGGGATTTAAATCTATGGCTCATATTTTGCTGTATACCCTTTAAAATTAATAAATTTGTAGCGTGATTCAGGATTCTTTTAACGCTTTTCTAGTTGGTATTTTGCTTTGTTTTTCTGTCACGGTTTTTGCACAGCATAAAGTCACCGTTTTAGATGAGACCTCGGGATTTCCTATTCTTGATGTTCAAGTTACCATTTCGTACGTTGATTCTAGTTTATTAAAGAACAAGAAAAGTGGATATGATTATATATCTCGCAATGCTTTTGAGCAATATTTCACCAATAAAAAGGGTAAGTTTTCAACAGGTTTATTTGCGAACAACAGGTACACTGGCTTTGTCATTAATTTTCTTCATGAAAACTATATTCAATCGCAATATGATTTTTTTCAATTAGACAAGGCAGATTTTATAATTTATCTGAAGACTAATGCAAATACGCTCGACGAAATGGTGGTTTCAGCAAATCGAATCCCTGAGAAAAAAAGAGATGTCATTCAAAAAATAAGGGTCATAAAGAGTGAGGAAATTCAAAATCAAAATCAATCTTCGATGGCAGATTTAGTTGGTGCCTCTGGAAATGTATTTGTTCAAAAGAGTCAATTGGGAGGAGGTAGTCCTATTATCAGAGGGTTTGAAACGAATAAGGTTTTGATGGTTGTGGATGGTGTACGTATGAATAATGCCATTTATAGAGGTGGTCATTTACAGAATATTATTACCCTTGACAATTCAATTATGGATCGGGTGGAGGTTTTGTTTGGTCCCGGATCTGTGGTTTATGGTTCAGATGCGATAGGAGGGGTGATGAGTTTTACAACGAAGGATCCTAAATTGAGCCATAAAGAAAAGCCACTTGTAATAGGCGATGCTTATACTAGGTATTTTACTGCAGCCAATGGCTTTGCGACAAACGCACATGTCTCTGTTGCCAATAAGAAATTGGGGTCATTAAGCTCTGTTACCTTTTCTGATTTTGGTGATTTACGACAAGGAGCGAATAGGTCCAATTTTACTGAGGGTTTTGGCGCCCGAAATTGGTATGTTACCCAGGTGAATTATTTGGATACAATGGTAAATAATCCTGATCCAAACCTACAGGTAGGTTCTGCTTATCAGCAGCTTGACTTGTTACAGAAGTTTATGTACAAGCAGAATGAGTATATAACACATAAGCTTAATTTACAGCTTTCTAATTCTAGTAATATTGATAGATATGATCGCTTGACGCAAATGGAAAATGGGTTCGCTAAATATGCTGAATGGTATTATGGACCGCAATATCGGTTTCTCTCGTCTTATACTTTCGAGCATTCTAAGTCAAATAAATGGTATGACAATGCAAAGCTCATTGCAGCCTATCAGGCGATTACGGAGAGCAGAATGGTAAGGAGGTTTCAAGATGATCAGTTAAAAAGTAGAATAGAGGATTTAGATATTTTCACCCTGAATATAGATTTCTCTAAGGATTTAATTCAAATGGATAAGGCCGGTGATTTAAGTAGTAAACATGAGTTGAATTATGGCTTAGATGTATCACACAACATAGTAGGGTCAACAGCTTATTCGACAAAAATTTATACACTTTTAAACACAGCGCTTGATACCCGTTACCCTGACGGGGGATCTGATATGTCATCTTTTGCATTATACTGTACGGACACCTGGGAGCTCAATAGAAAGACGATTTTGAATGGTGGGATACGAGCTTCACATGTCAGACTCAATGCATTATTTATTGATCAAACTTTTTTTCCTTTTCCTTTCAATTCGATAAATCAACAAAATTCTTCTATCAACGGTAATTTAGGATTAATTTTTATGCCAAAAACGGGCATGAGATTCACACTGTCCTCCGCTACTGGTTTTCGGGCGCCAAATGTGGATGACGTATCTAAGGTATTTGAATCTGTTCCTGGCAAAGTGATTGTTCCGAATCCAGATCTAAAACCTGAATATTCGTATAATTTAGAGCTAGGAGTTGAATTTCTCCTTTTTAAAAACATCAACTTTTCCTCAAATCTTTATGGGACTTATTTAACAAATGCTTTGACTATTCAAGGAGGTACAATGGATGGTGCGGATTCTGTTTTTTATGATGGTTCCTACAGTCAAGTGATTACGACAACCAATGCAAATAGAGCTTTTGTTTGTGGGGTTGAAGGTTTGCTTAGTGGAAGAATAGGCAACCACCTTACGCTTTATTCAACATTGAATTATACCTATGGACGTATTTTAACGGATACGGTTCCATATCCATTGGACCATATTCCGCCATTATTTGGGAAGGTAAGTCTCAAATATCAAAATAAAGGATGGATTGCGGAGGCATTTGCCAATTACTCAGCTTGGAAGCGATATGCCGATTATAATCTTCTTGGGGAAGACAATTATGCCTTTGCCCTTGAAGGTCTGGGTATGCCGAGTTGGTATACTTTAAATGCAAGAATTAGCTATGCTTTTTCAAAGAATCTTTCCTTGCAGCTGGCTTGTGAAAATATTTTAGATCGAAATTACCGAAGCTTTGCCTCTAATATATCTGCGCCAGGACGCAATTTTATAATTACCCTTCGGGGCCATCTTTAGTAGAGAAGAATTTACCTTGTGCAGGTATATAAAAGAACCGTTTGATAAGCTCTTGAGAACCTAAAATAGTGGGTTTATAGATAAAAGGATCTATTGCTTTGATGGGCTGTTCTATTTTTGCATTGAAAACTAAAACATCTCGAACAGGACCATTACCTGGGTTAAATTCAAAACTGTAGGCCTCTGATTCTTTTGTTCCAAGACCATCAAAGTTTTTCCACTGGAATACCTTGCTAGGTTTATTGTTAAATAAAAAATATATTTCCTTGTAACTTGAATTTCGAATTCTAAAATCAACAACTAGGTCTTTATATTTGTTTGATGATATATGTTCGAAGCTTATCCTTAAAGGAAGAAGAGGGGATGAAGGTACTGGAGTGGGTATTTCAAAGGAATTATTTGCACCATCATAATAAATAAATAGGTTAAAAGGTCCCATATATCCCAAGTTTTCTGCTTGCGCCTGATATCCAGAAAGAGCAGCTTTATTTTGGGCATAGCTTAATCTGTTTACACTTATAATCGCATCAGTAACCTGATCAGGATTTAATTGCGCTCTATGGATTTCAAATGTGTAATCTTCATTCTGAGATGTTTGCAATGTTTGATTTATAAAAGATCGAATTACAGAATCCACAAAATATGCTGAGCTGTCCAAAAGAGAATAATTTCTTTGATTTAATTTTCGTCTCGCTTCCAAATCAATTCCAGAGCTATTACCCTTCTGATTTGAATGTTTATCGTCACAGCTGAATAGCACTATTAAAAGAGTGAAAGAGATAATTCGAATCATAATCAAATATACAATTACGACGTCTTAATTTAAAGGTAAACACTATTATTTTATTGTTAGCTTCAGAAAACTGAAACCTTGGAACAGTATTTGCGTTAGATTAAGCAGAAAATCAACTGTTATGAAAAGAAACGTACAAACTTTAAGAACAAATAGAGTAAAGAAAGCACAGTTAAAATTATCTAAACATAAAGAGTTAGGTGTTAATAGTACGATTGATATTCATGAGGTGGCATCCTTGATGGATACACTTAAAGGTCGGTCAAGTGTCAAAAATGACAACTTGCTCTTTTCAATTAATATGAATTAATTTTCAATTACACCTGAGCCAATTAGTGCTCCTTCTTTGTACCAAGCTACAAACTGCCCTGGGCTAATTCCCTTTTGTTTTTTGTTAAAAAGAACATAAAAACTTCCGTTTTTTTGAATAAGTATTCCATCCTGGAGTGGCTGTCTATATCGAATTTTAAAGCCAAATTCAAGTTGAGACATCTCTTCTTTTTGGCTTATCCAATTTATGCTATTTGCTTTGATTTTTAATGCAATCCTGTTCAGTCCCGGATGGGTATCAGTTTGTCCCGAGTAAACTCTGTTTTCATTGGTGTCCGTAGCGATAACAAAGCTTGCCTCTGGTCGTCCTCCAATATGAAGTCCTTTTCTTTGTCCAATAGTATAAAAATGTGCACCTAAATGTTTACTAACTTCAATACCATCTGTTTTTTTGTATTTAAAAGGGGCGCATAATTTTTCTATATTTTGAACCTCTTTTGACAAGGCATGATATTCTTTGAATTGATACAGATCCTCGGGGATTTCAATTACAGCCCCCTCTTTTGATTTCAATTGCTGCTGCAAGAAATCAGGCAACTTGATTTTACCAACAAAGCAAAGTCCTTGCGAATCTTTTTTATCAGCAGTGACTAAATTCATCTCACTTGCGATGGCTCTCACTTCGCTTTTGAGTAGATGCCCAATTGGAAATAATGCTTTAGACAATTGCTGTTGCGTAATTTGGCAAAGGAAGTAGGATTGGTCTTTTGAGGAATCTTTTCCTGAAATAAGATCAAATTCGTTATCTGAATTAATTTTTTTCTGACAATAATGACCTGTTGCTACATAATCGGCACCCAATTTAAGAGCAGCCTTTAAAAAAACATCGAATTTGATTTCTCTATTACATAAAACATCAGGATTGGGCGTTCTTCCTTGCTCGTATTCTGAAAACATATAATTCACAATACGCTCTTTATACTCCTTACTTAAGTCGATAACCTGAAAAGGTATATCCAGTGCATCAGCAACCATAAGTGCATCGTTTGAATCATCAATCCATGGGCAATCATCTGAAATCGTTACAGATTCATCATGCCAATTTTTCATGAACATCCCGATGACTTCATATCCTTCTTTTTTTAGTAGATATGCAGCAACGCTTGAATCTACACCACCAGAAAGACCTACAACTACTCTTTTCATACTACAAAAATAGGAGGTTTTATCGATTATCTGATAAGCGTAATGAATCCATGCTTTTCAGCGTTCTCAGATTTTAGCTTATAAAAGTATATACCAGGTAACAAATCATCACCATTAAAGTTTTGACCACTAAATGTTGTGCTATCAGTGGTTTTTTGAAAGACCAAGGCACCCCATCGATTATAGATTTCTAATTCATATGATTCACACACCTCAAATAATGGATCAATTATAAATAAATCGTTTATCCCGTCATCATTTGAAGTAATCACATTAGGTATATGTAAATCGGCAATACCAACAGCTTGTTGAATAAAAAAGGAATATGGGAAATCAAATGAACAGTTGTTTAGTCCTGTTATGTTTAGTGTTCCATTATAGTTACCAGAGGATTCAAATTCTTGAGTGAAATTTGATGCTGTTACGGGATCGAAACCCTCTATATTCCATATTTGCGAATTTATTTGGAAATTCCCTAATGCTAATATTGAATTAAAATTTGCCTTCATGACACATTCGGGTTCAATTTCAATGAGTGCCTCGGGAATATCCTGAACAATTACTTCTATCGTGTTGGAATCTTGACACCCTGCAGAGGAATTAACGACTACTTGAACATTGTATACCCCTGAAGCCTCATAGGAGTATTCAAGTGCATTATTAGTGTTGTTGATAATGTTTCCATCTCCCAAGTTATAGAGATAGTTCATTGATGGATTGTTCGTTGGGTTGCCATTCCAGCTTAGATCATTTAAAATTGAAACTTCAGTACCATTACATAAATCTTCATAGCTTGAATTTATTATTGGAACAGGATGAAAAGTTATTTGAATGGAGTCTTGTGTAAAGCAGTTATTTTCAGTATTGACATTCAGAAAATAATATTCTTCCGAATACGGAATGTTTTGGGATGTACTGATATTTATATTTTCTCCGGACCCAATGATCTGTTCTGTATTATTGGTCCATATGATGGAAGTTATCGAATCGTTATTATTTGGAATAATTTGACAGCTTAAATCAATGCTTTGACCACATACTTCAGTATCCCCGTCGAAGTTCAGTTCTGGTTGGGCCAAAACAATTATTGAATCTATACTAATCGGGGATAGGCATGAGCCGAGTGCGGATTGAAGCTGAATTAATATGTTGTCATTACTTAGAAAGCCAATCGTGTCGTTCTGGTTATTTATTTCAATGTTGAATTCATCGAACCATTGAAAGCTGAAAGGTGCGTTAATTTCATTCCAAAATAAACCACTGTCTCCCATACAAATTGGACCATTATTGAATATTATTGGTGCTGCTGGTGTTTCAACAACTTCAATGTTTATGGTGTCAGGAAGCAATTCGCAGGCATTTGGGAAATTTCCATCAATTATGTATTGACCACCATCGGAGATTTGCAAATTTTCGATACTTACTGAAGCTCCTTGACTCAAAAAACCATTAGGTCCGCTCCATGTGTAGGTTGCACCAGGTAGCGTGTTTGAACTTAATTCGAGTGTGTCTCCCGAGCAAAAAGATTGATCTGAGGAGTTGATTTGATAACTTAATACTGCAAAGTCGCTAAAGTATCCATACCTGCAACCTGAAGAAGCTCCGCCATGAACAAGTCCTAAGTGGAATTTATCTACATTGTTTTGTATTCTTGATGCTTGAGATACAAGAATAGTATTTGTCATATCTAATTGTGCGTACATCCAGGAGTTGGAGGTTCCTGGCACAGGATTAAAATCAACTTGATTTATAATCCCGGTCACACCATTTAGAGTAAATCCCGCTTCTGCACCTGCAGGCACAAGGATATTTAACGCAAAAAACTCATTAGTTGATCGAGTAAACGGAACTACATTAGAACCTGTGCACACAAGAGGAGGTAAAATGGCTTCACCCACTTCACAACCAAAACCAGACATATGAAGAACGTATGAGGGTTGTGAGGTTTGAACATAAGCAGTGGGGTTTATTAGAATCTCATTATAAGTTTCACCTGCATTAATCACACCAAGATTTACTCCATCAATAGCTATACTTGTATTGTCAGTTGTGGCCAATATATATAATCGATCGGGACCATTTAAATAACCTTTTAAAGCAATGTATTCTGTCCCAAGTATTGATATCGGAATAAGCTGGTCTCCCATTAAATCTGCACAACCACCAAATGGAGTTCCTTGAGCTGTATCGTCAGAAAGTGTTACCGCAACAGGTTTGTTAGATATAATTGAGGTTCCGCCTAAGTGCTGGTTGGCATTTGTACCTGTAGCCTCACCATAATATGTTTGCCCCCTATTTAATGTAATTGTGAAAGGAGCCCCTGCAAGATGACCAATGATGTTTTGAGTAGGTGTAATCGTTATATTGGTATTATCCTCAGTAGCTACAATATTAAAACCAGACCTGGCATAAGAGGCGTTATTCAATAAGTTCTGAAATGGCGTGAGAAATGCCAAGCCGAGTGCATTTCTTCCCTTTAATGCAAAAATATCTGGGTTACAATTACAAGTAGGGGTTACTTCGTAATAGGCAGTTATTTGCTCAGTGGCGCTTATTTTAAAACCATAGGATAATATTTGGTCTGCAGGTTTGTTTTCAATTATATCAATCCAAGTAGTTAGATCAATTGTTTGTGAATCATTTGGACCCAGGTTAATCGTCTGTGTTGGGAAAGTAGGATTTGAAGGTTGATCAATTGTTATCGTCGATGCATTCTCTAAACTTGAAAATCTAAATACAATGGGACGATCACCATGAATTTGAGTTACTTCGGGCGCAACAAACCAAAATGCTGTATCCAGTTGGGCAAAAAGATTATTCGCGAAAAGCGAAATGGTCAGTAAGAGTAAAACACGTTGAAAAAGCATAGTTTGAAGAGTGGTATAGCCCTTAAAGTTAAAAAAAGACGACTTCTAAAACAATTCTCCTTTTACAGCAATAATGTTTTATAATCTAAACACCACCCGATAATTAGCTATGCATTGCGATTGAGCGCTTTATTTTTGTCTGTATTTCTTTATGTTTTGTCCATCACTCCATATTTCAATTACGAAACCCTTTGTTTCCCTGCTTACGGTTTCGCCTTGAAAATTAACAGTTTTTATATAGCTTCTTAATCCGTTAGTCAATTCAATTGCAATAGGTTCGAAAACTTCTCTGTTTCCATCATAATCCGTCTGTGATAACTTGTAATAAATAGTTTGAGCACTGTTGAGGCTATTTATTCTTGTATCAGTAAATTTATAATCTCGGTTATCAAATGAATCTCCTGCTCCAGTCTCATCATGAATTGCTTCCCATTCTGTACCGTTTATTGATCTCCAAATAGTGAAATATGAATTGTTTTGTTCTGATGCGGTCGTCCATGACAATTCAATGTTATTCGTACTAGTATGGAATCCAGAGAATGAAAAAAGTTCAATGGGTAATGGATTAAAAGAAAAATAACCTAATCCAATATTTGGAGAATATCTTTGTCTTGATCCTGTTCCAGTTGGATAATTATAATCTGAGTATTTATACCATGATTTATAATCTGAGGTGTATTCCCCTTTAGCAGCACCAAAACCCATAGTCCAATCGCCATCATGATTTTCAACTATTATTAATACATTACTTGAACCATTATAATTGAAAGATGTGGTAAAGGGTATAGTTACATAGCCATCCGCATCAATTTCAAGGTCATAATTACTAGTACAAGTCGTAAGTTCGGAATAATTGATGTTTGCTAAATCAACACGAGAATTACTTTTAAATTCATTATCAGTGGTATGCGCCATTTTTATTGTTAAATCATGGTAAACATAGTCCTGGGCGTATGATGATAATTCAAATGATAGTTCAAAAATCTCCTTTTCCTGATCTCCCAAATCGACTTGATCGAAAATATACATGTTGTGGGAATAATCATATAGTCCGTAAAAAGGATGGTGGTTTTCTCCATCTGTACCGGAATTTATATAGGTAAAATCTTGTGCTAAAGTAAATAAAGGGAGAATCAAAAAAAGCCCTAGTGTTGTGAACGGTTTCATGGTCATAATTTTGCTTTGAATTTATCTTTTCAAATAAATTTTCTTCAAAATTACATTACCAATTACCCTTAAAATATGACAAAAGTCATTTTAGAATGACAAGGATATTTTTTAAATATAAGAATGGAATATAATAGATTACCTATCACCAAATGGTTTTTGTTGTAGTACCATTATTCCAAGTTTCGATAACGAGGCCTCTATAGCTGCGGAGGACTTCTTGGCCCATTGCATTCATTCTTTTGACAACATGCGTTTTTTCCGATTTTAATTCAATCGGAATGATTTGAAAATATTCTGCAGTACCGTCGTAGTCTGTTTGTGAAAGTCTATAGTAGATGGTTTCATGTAAGATTCGTTGAGGACTAATATTTCGGTCTATATACTGATATTTTATTTCGTTATTCGAATTTCCAGCACCAACTAAATTGGAGATTTCTCCCCAATTTTGACCATCAATTGAGCGCCAAACAGTAAAATAATCATTGTCTTTTTCTGAATTGGTAGTCCAGTCTAATTTTACAGAAACTTCGTCATCATTTTTCAATAACTCCCCTGTAAACGCTGATAAGGTTATTGGGAGTGGATTGAAGGTTGTGTGGATTTTGATATTTGGTAAGTCTCTATCTGTACTTGAGCTTTCGGTGGGATAATTGTCGTCCTTAAACCAAATATGACATCTATTGCTAATGTTACGTCCTTCTAGCCAGCCATATCCGCTACTCCATGAACCATCCCTATTCTCCCATGTAATTAGAATATTACTTGTACCATCCCAAATAAAAGGTGTGTCAAAATCAAATTGCCCCCATGTGATTCCTGAAAAACCTCGAAAGTCAAATTCATTTTTTACGGTTGTGGTATTTGAAACGCTTAAAGAACTGTAGTCTGGTGATCCAGGATCGGGAAGGCTAGATTCCGTAACGTGGGCCATTTTTATGGTTTGATTGTCTAATTCATAACCGTTATCCCAGCTATTAAATTGAAATTCAATAGCAGTTATTGAATTGCCCGCAGAAATTCCAACGGCTTCCAATTCCGCTGCCAAATAGAGCATTGATGATTGAGAGTAGTCATATAACCCATACGCTGGTGTATCTCCGCAATTCTCGAATTCTGAACCTATTTGGCTGATTTGTTGGGCAGTAATAGAAATGGTTAAAAGAAGGTTTAGAAGACCTAAAGTAATGGTTTTCATAGGAGATAAGTTGTGGAAATTGTGAACTACGTTGTTAGTTTAAAGGCGCAAAAGTAGTATATTTTTAGGTTTCAAAACAAGTCTGACTAATGTTTTTTTTTTCGAAAAAAACCAGGAATTAATTCACAGCATGTACACAATTTATACCATCAATTGCGGCTGAAACAATTCCCCCTGCGTAACCGGCACCTTCAGCGCAAGGGAATAGGTTTTTGATGGTTACATGACGGTATGTATCCTTCTCTCTTGGTATTAAAATAGGTGAGGATGTCCTTGATTCTGGGGCATGTATCACAGCATCATTTGTTATAAATCCAGGTATTTTTTCATTAAAGTCTATAAATGCACTGCGAAGTCTTTCGGTAATGAATTTCGGAAATAAATCATCCATTTCAATACTTTCAATTCCAGGTTGATAAGATGATCGTGGGAAATCTTCGGATTTTTTTGACTTGATGAAATCTTCTAGACGCTGCGCTGGGACTTTTTGATTTTTACCAGCAAGTTCCCATGCTTTGTGTTCTATTTGTTTTTGAAATTCAATACCGCAAAATGGATTCTCAGGATTTTTAAGGTCTGATGGTTCAATTGAAACTACAATTCCAGAATTGGCGTAAGGATTGTTTCTTTTAGAGGGAGACCAGCCGTTCGTAACTACCTCATTATCGGAAGTAGCGCATGGCGCAATAATTCCTCCCGGGCACATACAAAAGGAATAGACACCTTTGTCTCCTGCCTGAGTTACCAAACGATAAGATGCTGGAGGAACATAGTCATCATTAACACGTCCATGGTATTGTGCTTGATCAATGAATTTTTGGCTGTGCTCGACTCTAACACCTAAAGCAAAAGGTTTAGCTTTTAGTTGTACTCCTTTTGAGTGAAGTAATTCAAATATGTCTCTCGCTGAATGTCCAGTCGCGAGAACAAGGTTTTCAGTCGCTATGGTTTTATTGCCGTTTAATGTTATCGAATTGATTTTATCCTTTTCAATGGTGAAATCGGTGAGCCGATGTTCGAAGTGAATTTCTCCGCCCATTTCTACGATTTTTGCGGTCATTGCTGAAACGATACGAGGAAGCTTATTTGTACCTATGTGTGGATGAGCTTCCACCAATATGTCTTCATTTGCACCAAAATGAACAAAGGTTTCTAAGACCTGCCTAACGGCCCCTCTTTTTTTAGAGCGCGTGTAAAGTTTACCGTCAGAATAGGTACCTGCGCCACCTTCTCCGAAGCAATAATTACTATTCGGGTCAACAATGCCTTTCCTGTTGAGTTTTCCAATATCTTTAATTCTATCTTTAACTGCTTTTCCTCTTTCGTATACAATTGGCTTCAGGCCCTTTTCCAGCGCCGTTAGAGCAGCAAATATCCCTGCAGGTCCTAATCCGATTATATGAATCTTTTTGCTTGGGTCTAATTTTTTAAACTTGGGTTTATAGGTTTCGGGTATTGGCTCAGAGGATTTATAAACATGAAAAGAACACCTAACTTTGATGTTTTTCTTTCTAGCGTCTATACTACGTTTATGCCATTTAAATTCAAAAGCCCCACTTTTTTTACGTTTTTTAGCGATGATACTTTTTAAGTATTCATCATCATGCGCTTGTTCAGGAGTACAATAAAAAGAAATTTCTTCCATTAGGATTGAAAAATTATTGAGAACCACCAACCTTTATTGTACAATTGGTCTATAGGTTTGGCAACAGGGGAGAAGTCTTGAATAAAACTGTTTCTTACACCGTGAGAATATTTAAGTTCAATTGAAAATTTAAAGAAGGGGGCGTAAAAATCAATTCCTCCTCCAATTTGACCATGAATGTCGAATCTATTGAGTTTTATAAAAGGATCAATATAATTTTGTGAGGCATCCTGTTGTGATTGTAGGTCTATTGAATACTGTCCTCCAAAAAGAGCATACGCAGCAAAATTATTGAATCTTTTAGTCCGAAAAATTAAAGATAATGGAAGGTCTACGCATGTTGAGTTTATTCTTTCTTCACTTACTCCTTTCGGGAAATTTGAGCTGTCTAAGCTACTGTATGAAAGCACACGTTCTTGGAAAGAAAGACTGGGCATAAATCTTAACCTAAGTACAGGTGTGCCAAGTTTAAGTGTAGTCAAGATGCCAAGCTGTCCACCAGGTTGAGACTCATTTTTTACAGAAACTAAGCCATACGATTCATATGCATTCGTATTTTCGTAGACAGTTAGATCAGTGGTGTTAAAACCTAACATGAATCCAAATCTAAATGCTTTTTTATCGAAGTTTTTGAAACGCTGTTGTTTCATTTTTTGAGCTTGACCCAAAAAAAACATCATCGTAAACATGAAACATAAAAAAAATCTCATAATGGGATAACGAAAAGAATACGTCAATGTTGCAAACCTATTTAATTCCAGTGTAAATTGTGGCAATTCCGCCACTAACTGTTGTTGCAGTTACATTTTTGTAATTGAGCTTAGTCAAAATATCCATAAAATCTTTTCCTTCTGGAAATGCTTCTACACTCTCAGGCAGATAAGCATAGGCCTTTTCATCCTTAGAAATATTTTTCCCGAGCACGGGAATTACATATTTTGAATAAAACCCAAAAGCTTGTTTTATTGGAAATACTTTTGGTTTAGAAAACTCAAGTATCACTGCTTTGCCACCTGGACGCAATACGCGAAGCATTTCTGAAAGTCCTTTTTCAAGATTTTCAAAGTTACGAACTCCGAAGCCAACTGTTAAGCCATCAAAATACCCTTCGTCAAATGGAAGTGCTTCAGAATCAGCTTGTTTCATGGTGACAATATGATCTACATTTCGTTTAATCATTTTTTGTCTTCCCACATCAAGCATTCCATTTGAAATATCAATACCAACGATTTCTTCAGGATTTAATTTGAGGTTTGCAATTGCGAAATCTCCGGTTCCTGTAGCAATATCTAATATTTTCTTAGGTTGAGTTAATCGGAGTTCCTTTACTGCTTTTCTTCTCCATATCTTATCTATTCCAAGAGATAAAAAGTGGTTCAGAAAGTCGTATTTGGAAGAAATGTTATCAAACATTTGTTCGACTTCTTCTTTTTTAGACTTCTCGCTGTTATAGGGTTTCACTGTTTTCTTTGACATACTAGTTTAACACTTAAAGTTTAAAGGAGTTCGCGAACCTCATCTTTTAATTCATCTAAAGAAATACTTACAACACCTGGTTTTTCACAAACCATACCACCTGCAATATTCGAGATTCGAGCAATATCTTTAATTGAGGCATTTGCTAAAAGGCACAATGTAGCAACTGCAATTACAGTATCTCCAGCTCCTGAAACATCTGCTATTTCTCGTTTGTGAGCCGTAATGTGTGCAGATTCATGATCATTACAAATAAATACCCCGTGCTCAGATAGCGTAATCAACGATACGGTATGCGGTATTGCCTTTCTCAATTCCTTTACGGTCTCCGCGAATTGCTCATGTTCGGTTTCAAAACTAAATTCCCTGTTCAAACCTTCTTTCAGCTCTTTTAAATTAGGTTTAAATAGTGAAAGGCCCTTGTAATAATTGAAATTTTCTCTTTTAGGGTCTGCGGTGACAGGAATATTATTTGCTTTTGCAATGGCAATAATTGATTCAATATTTGTTTTGTTTAATAAGCCTTTATCATAATCTTCAATAATTATAGCGTCTATTTTATTTTGTGTGAGATGACGTATTTTAGAAAACATGGCTTCGTTGAGTTCTGATGAAATGGGAAAAGTGTCTTCAGAATCTATCCTTAAAAGTTGTTGCTTCGAAGATATCACTCTGGTTTTCACCGTTGTTTTTCTACGAGTGCTTTTTATAAGTCCATCAGTAGAAATCCCTCTTTTATTAAATAGTTCTTCGAGAATATTACCTTCCGAATCTTGCCCTATTACTGAGGCTATGATGGGTCGTGCGCCAAGGTTTTTAAGATTTAATGCCACATTTCCGGCACCACCAATTCTGTTTTCTTTTTTGTTTAGTGAAACCACTGGTACAGGTGCTTCTGGACTGACCCTAGTCACATTGCCAAGAATATATGCATCGAGCATAACATCACCTATAACCAGAATACTTTTGTCTTTAAATTCATCAAGAAGCTGATCGTAATTCACTTATTTTAATTTTGATAATGCACTTCCTATTCTACGCATGGCTTCCTTCAAGGTTTCTTCTGATGCCGCATATGATATTCTAAAACAATTAGGATCACCAAAAGCTTCTCCAGTAACCAGAGCTACCAATGATTCTTCGAGAAGGTACAGGCATAGATCATTCGAATTGTTTATTAAGTTGCCATCATAGCTTTTCCCGAAGTACGCGGAGCAATCTGGGAATACATAAAATGCTCCTCCAGGATGATTTGTTTTGATACCTGGCATTTCTGATAATGCTTCTAGTACCAATGTGCGTCTAGCTTTAAAAGCTGAGATCATGTTATTTAATACTGCAGGGTCAGCCTCCATTGCAGCAATTGCTGCTTTTTGCGTTATACTGGATGTTCCAGATGTGAATTGTCCTTGAACTTTTGTACAAGCACCAGCAATTTTTTTAGGGGCACCAATATAACCGAGTCGCCAACCTGTCATTGCCCATGCTTTAGAAACACCGTTAACTGTTACCACTTGTTCATAAACATCTTCGAATTGTGCAAGACTTTCGTGTTTACTTTCGAAATTGATATGCTCATAAATCTCATCACATAGAACAATGAGAGAAGGATGTTTTTTTATTGAATTGGCTAGGTCTTGAAGTTCTACTTTACTATAG
>JAKMFD010000108.1 GCA_022425625.1 Crocinitomicaceae bacterium
ATGCACAAATTTCTGCAGTTTTATCTTTAGAATAAGAATCTAAGACAACTATTTCATCTACACAATTATTTAAGGATTTCAGACACCTCTCAATGTTTCTCTCTTCATTTAAAGTAATAATAGCTGCGGCAATTTTAACCATCTTATTGAACTGTTACGCTTTTCCATATCGCCTCTATCTCCCTCAGTGAATGTGTCCAAGACGTTGTTGATGGTGCATCTACATATCCCGAAACGCATATCAGCTTATCACTTTTAGGGTGCACAAAGTGGAATGACCAAAAAGCCCCTCCCGTCGTATGAATTGCTTTGCCCTTAAAAACAAACATACCTCGCATTTCAACACCAGAAAGCTCACCATTATAATTACTTGTCCACGATGCTTCGGGGTATACTAAATCTGTGTATTGAGTACCCATATATAAACGTGAGGTTTCATGAGGCACATTATATTTCAGCATCGTATCTCTAGCTTGGAGTAAATTTTTCAAAGTTAGTTGAGATGAATCAGTAAATGGATACTGATAAATCATTATTCCTGAATAAATTGCACCAACATCTTGTTGTCCAGTACCAACAAACTCAATGGGGCGTGAGGCATTTGGCAATTGGATTCTATAAAAATTAGGTTGACTCGCCACAATGTTGGAACCATCTGGTAGCTCAAGATGCAAACCGAAATTTTGCTGGATCCTTTCGTTAATGTTGGCGCTCTGTTTTTCACCAAAATATTTCCGTATTCGGTTCCATTCCGCCCGATCAAACTGGGCATGAACCTCTGGCAATCCATCCATAAACAAGGTGTAAAGCTGTTGTAGATTCTTTGCTGTCACCTCAATTACCAATTGACGATTTGCCCAAACATCATTTCTTGATTTTATAATAGGTCTGGATTCTTTGTGCGTGTTATCTAAATTTAAAAAAAGAACATTTCTATGTCGTTTTATTGCGCCATCAAAAGATTTCATGTTTCGATGAACCAATTCAAAAGTTGGTACATCAGGGAAATATGGCATAATAAACTGTGTCAAAGCCGTGTCCAACTCCGCTTTTACTGGAGATGCCCAAATAGAATCGTCACAGACAACTAGGATTTCACCAACCTTACCTGTAACATTTAGACCAGATAGATTTTTAACATCACAGCTTGAAATACTAAGTAAAACAAATAAGCCTATTAGAAAATGTAAGCCCTTCATCTTATCGTATTCTAATTTTCTGCCCTATAGATATTCTATTGATATTGACCCGAGGATTTAAACGCTTTAACCGTGACTGAGAAATACGATGTTTTTCAGCGATGTGTCCGAATGTATCACCACTTCTTACCGTATAGTATTTTCTTGCTGCTGTATTCACTACAGGCTTTGGTTTCGGTTTCGGTGCGGTTATTTTTTTCTCTGTTTCTATTCTAAGATGTTGACCAATATATATATTCGATGTTTTCAGTCCATTCCAATTCATAATTTGGTCTGATGTAACACTATAATAGCTCGCAACTGACTTAAGAACATCACCTGATTGAACTTTATGATAGTATATATTTAACGTCTTTTCGATGGTGTCACCAGATACTGTATCTTGAATCAAAATTTGCTTGACTTGAACCTCATCTGTTCCATATATTGAATGCTCAAGTGACATTAAAGAGTCCTCAAGACCTGCAACTAAACTGATTTTGTCATAGGGACCAGTCAAACAATAAGGGGGACTTGCTTTTGGAATGTACGTCGTTTTATAAATCGGATTAAGTGCTTTTATATCTTCTAAAGCCCAATCTATGACTTTAGAGATTGTACCCATATGAATAGATGATTTAAAACATAATGTATCCGTTTCAACATCATGAATATTAAACTTTTCTGGAAAAATATTGTGCTCCTTATGGTAAGTCATGAGATATGCAGCGGCAATAAAATTCGGTACATATCCTCGAGTTTCTTGAGGTAAATATGGCCGAACTTCCCAATATGTTTTTTTATTACCTGATCTTCGAATAGCCTTATTTACATTTCCTGGGCCAGCATTATAAGCAGCCAATGCCAGGTTCCAGTCGCCATAAATACCGTAAAGTTTCTTTAAATACCTGCATGCTGCATCCGTAGCTTTTTCAGGGTCCATTCGTTCATCAACATAAGAATTTTCTTTTAAGCCAAAATAAAGACCTGTTCTATACATAAACTGCCAAAGTC
>JAKMFD010000111.1 GCA_022425625.1 Crocinitomicaceae bacterium
AATGGCGAGGATTACATTTAGATGTTTCACGGCATTTTTTTACCGTAGAAGAAGTAAAAAAATATTTGGATCTTATGGCTTTTTATAAGCTGAACACCTTCCATTGGCATCTCACAGATGATCAAGGGTGGCGAATTGAAATAAAAGCATTTCCTAAGCTAACGAGTATTGGTGGATATAGAGACAGTACAGTCTTGAGACATTTCACCTCGCGACCTAGACAATACAATAAAGAAAAACACGGGGGCTTTTACAGTCAAGAAGAAGTCAAAGAAATAGTCTCTTATGCTAAACAGAGATATATTTCCGTAGTTCCCGAAATTGAAATGCCCGGTCACAGCAGAGCTGCTTTGGCTGCGTATCCAGAATACTCTTGTAATAATATACAACAACCAGTACCTGGTCTTTGGGGAGTCTATGATGATATCTATTGTACAAAAGAGGCAAGTTTTCAGTTCATCGAATCAATTTTAGAAGAAGTTGTCAATTTGTTTCCTGGTGAATATATTCATATTGGTGGTGACGAAGCTCCGAAAACGAGATGGAAGCATTGCGAAAATTGTCAAAACCGTATTAAGGAGAACAACCTCAAAGATGAAGAAGCATTGCAATCTTATTTCATCAAGCGTATAGATCGTTTTCTTTCAAAAAAGAATAAAAAACTCATTGGTTGGGATGAAATTTTAGAAGGTGGTTTGTCGCCTAATGCCACAGTAATGTCATGGAGAGGTATGAAAGGTGGAATTGAGGCTGCTAAAAAATCCCATTATGTGGTAATGACTCCGGGTTCTCATTGTTACTTTGACCATTATCAAAGCAAATCTAAAGATGAACCACTTGCCATTGGTGGATTCACACCTTTAGAAAAAGTATATAATTTCAATCCTATTCCAAGTGAACTAAATACAAATGAATCATATTTTATATTAGGGGGCCAAGCAAACTTGTGGACTGAATACATTCCCAATATGAAACAACTAGAATACATGGCATACCCTAGAGCAATTGCTTTAAGTCAAAGTTTATGGTGTCATGATAAGCCATCATATAACTCATTTTTTAATAACCTTACTGAAACGCACTTCGCTTTTCTTGATTTATTAAATGTGAATTACAGTCGTTCATGTCTTAAACCTTCTATCGATGTGACAGGTGTAAAAAATGGTATTTCAATTAAAGTAAACGCATATGATTCCACAGATACATATAAAACTCAAATTATTGAGAATGACACAATCATTGAAGTATTTGATTTAAAATCAGGACAGCCTTTGTCTATAAAAAGTACTGAGAAAAATGTGAAGATGACTAATGTGAAATTTACGAGCACAATAAATAAAATATCCTCTGACATAAATATAATGAGGCACCTTGGCCTTGGTGCAACAATAAACTACATAACTGAACCAAACCCACAATATAGTTATAACAAAAGTCTTCTTACTGATGGGCTACATGGTGAACGTCCATGGAGAGGACATGAATGGATTGGCTTTGATTCAAGTAAAATAGTTTTTGAAATTGAATTAGCTGCACGTAAAAAAGTGAACCATATAAATATAAATTTTTTAAAGTCTAATGGCTCATGGATCTATCTTCCAACTGAGGTTATTATTTATAAAAAAGGTTTAAAGCGATGGCGGTTATGCAAGTCCAGAAAGATTAAAAATGAAAAAACTAAATTCAAAATTAATCGACGTATTCGAAAACTACGGTTCGTTATTCGAACACATGATGAAATCCCAATCAATCTGCCGGGTGCAGGGCACAAACCTTGGACTTTTATCGACGAAATAGAATTTCACTGAAAATAGCCAGAGTCATAATAAAACAAAACATCATTTAAACCTTTCCTTTCATTTGATGTTGTTACTTTTGCACAAACATTAGTTTATGTCAGAAACAAATTGGACCTCAATTAAATCCTACGAAGACATCACATTTAAATATTGCGATGGTGTTGCACGTATAGCAATCAATAGACCTGAAGTCAGAAATGCTTTTCGTCCAAAAACAGTAGATGAAATGTTAGATTCACTAATTATTTGTCATGAAAGTCAAGAAATAGGAGTTGTTTTAATTTCCGGAGAAGGTCCATCTCCAAAAGATGGTGGATGGGCATTTTGTTCCGGAGGCGACCAAAGGGTTAGAGCCCCGAGAGGTTACAAGGGAACCGATGGTGTAAGTAAATTCAATATTTTGGATGTTCAAAGACAAATTCGTTTTATGAACAAAGTAGTGATTGCTGTAGTTCCCGGATGGGCTGTTGGAGGAGGACATAGCCTACATGTAGTTTGTGATTTAACTTTAGCCTCTAAAGAGCATGCTATTTTCAAGCAAACGGATGTAGATGTTGCCAGTTTTGATGGCGGTTTTGGTTCCGCTTACCTCGCGCGACAGGTCGGTCAAAAGAGGGCTAGAGAAATCTTTTTCCTAGGTGCTAGTTATTCAGCACAAGAAGCATTTGAAATGGGTATGGTGAATAAAGTTGTTCCCCATTCTGAATTAGAACAAACTGCATTTAACTGGGGACAAGAAATTCTTAAAAAAAGTCCAACTGCTATAAAGATGTCTAAATTTGCTTTTAACCTTATTGATGACGGATTGGTAGGTCAACAAGTGTTTGCAGGAGAAGCAACGCGGCTAGCATACATGACCGATGAAGCAGCTGAAGGAAGAAATGCATTCCTTGAGAAAAGAGATCCTAACTTTAAACAATATCCTAAATTTCCATAATAATGTCAGTTAGAAATCAAGAACCCAATGCACTTTGGAATCATTTTGCGGATTTAAATGCAGTTCCAAGACCTTCAAAAAAAGAAGAACGCGTCATAGAATTCATGATGAGTTTCGGAAGAGAATTAAATTTGGAAACCATAAAAGATAAGATTGGGAACGTTATCATTAAAAAGCCGGCTAGTCCAGGAATGGAAAACCGTAAAAAGGTTATTCTTCAGTCACATTTAGACATGGTTCATCAGAAAAATGGTGACACCGTATTTGATTTTGATAAAGAAGGTATCAAAATGCGCGTTCAAGGTGATTGGATTGATGCGGAAGGAACAACATTGGGTGCCGATAACGGCATAGGTGTAGCAACCATAATGGCTACACTCTCATCAAAAGAGATCGCTCACCCGCCATTAGAAGCTTTGTTCACCATTGATGAAGAAACAGGAATGACTGGAGCAAAAGAATTGGATGGCAGCCTTTTTAATGGTGAAATATTATTGAATCTTGATACTGAGGATGACGACGAGTTATCAATTGGCTGTGCAGGAGGGATAGATACAAACACATCATATCAATACCATACCATAGAAACACCATCGAATTCAACAGGCTACGAGATTCAAATCAAAGGACTTTTAGGTGGGCATTCAGGTATGGACATTGACTCCGGTCGAGGAAATGCTAATAAATGGATGGCCCGAATTCTATGGAATCTATCGCAGCAAAATGACTTGTTTTTGGATGTTTTTGATGGTGGTGGTTTGAGAAATGCAATTCCGAGAGAAGCGGCGTGCTCCTTTAATATTTCGAATGCAAGCTCTGAGAAAATGAAGCTTGAATTTGAGAAACAAAAACAAATATTAATAACGGAATACAAAAGCATTGAAAATAATATTTCCATTGAAATAAGTGAAACTTCTAATTCTGAAAAAGTTATTTCAAAATCGGATAGTGTGAAAATATTGAACACCTTGTGTTCGTTACATAATGGCGTATACAGAATGAGTCCTGATATTGATGGTCTCGTTGAAACGTCCTCCAGTTTAGCAAGGGTTCTTATAAAAGATGGCGCTTTTGTAACTCAATCACTTCAGAGAAGTAGTGTGGAATCAACAAAAGATGAAATTGCGATGACTATAAAGAGTGCTTTTGAAAATATGGGTTGTACTGTAACACAATCAGGAGATTATCCAGGGTGGAAACCGAATCCTAATTCTGATATTTTAACGATCATGGAAAACCTTTACAAAGAATTATTCCATGAAGAGCCTCAGGTAAAAGCATGTCATGCAGGTTTAGAATGCGGGATTTTGGGTAAACATCTTCCAAATGTAGATATGATTTCATTTGGTCCAAATATTAGGGCTGCACACTCCCCTGACGAAAAAGTTCAAATTTCCTCAGTTCAAAAATTTTGGAAATACTACATTGCAACGCTGAAAGCAATTCCTGTAACGTAAATTGCAAAAAAGAATAAAATGAGTATGGAATTTAAATTAAATACGATTGAAGAGGCTATTGAAGAAATTCAAAATGGAAGGGTAATTATTGTTGTTGATGACGAGAATCGTGAAAATGAAGGTGACTTCTTAACTGCTGCCAGAAATGCGACACCTGAAGTTATCAATTTCATGGCAACACATGGGAGAGGATTGATTTGTGCACCAATAAGCTCTGATAGATGTGACAAACTTGGCCTTGAACTTATGGTTAAAAATAATTCTGCGGCTTATGAGACTCCTTTTACGATAAGTATTGATCTTATCGGTCATGGTTGTACAACTGGCATTAGTGCTAGCGACCGTTCAAAGACGGTCTTGGCGATGATAGATCCCGAAACAAGACCTGAGGAATTGGGTAAACCGGGGCATATATTTCCATTGCGAGCTAGAAATGGTGGTGTATTGAGAAGAGCAGGACATACTGAAGCTGCTGTCGATTTATCACGTTTAGCTGGATATGAGGAAGCAGGTGTAATCGTAGAAATATTAAATGAAGATGGCACAATGGCTAGACTTCCTCAGCTTATTGAAATCGCAAATAAATTCAATTTGAAAATTATATCAATTGAAGATTTGATTAAGTACCGAATGAGGAATGAATCATTGATAGAAAGAACTGTAGATGTCAAAATGCCCACTGACATCGGTGAATTTCAGCTTCATGCGTTCAAAGACACAAGTAACAACCAAGATCATCTCGCTCTAGTTAAAGGAGAATGGAAGGAAGATGAGCCCGTCTTAGTTCGTGTCCATTCCTCATGTCTAACAGGAGATATATTTGGATCATGTAGATGCGATTGTGGACCTCAATTAAATACAGCAATGCAAATGATTGAAAAAGAAGGTAAGGGAGTTATTGTCTATATGAATCAAGAAGGTAGAGGTATTGGTCTTGTGAATAAACTTAAAGCATATAAATTACAAGAAGAAGGTTTTGATACTTTTGATGCCAATGTAAAACTTGGTTTCAAACCAGATCAGAGGGATTATGGTATTGGCGCACAAATTTTGAGAGCGTTAAATGTTTCTAAAATGAGACTTATGTCGAATAACCCAAAGAAGAGAACTGGCCTGATTGGATATGGCCTAGAGGTTGTTGAAAATGTTGCATTAGAAATCGAAAGCAACGAACATAATGAGGGTTATCTCAAAACCAAAAGAGATAAAATGGGGCATCAATTGAAATTAAAAAAATGATTCTTGAGGCAACTGATATAACTAAATCATACGGAGACTTAACCATCTTAAATGGGGTGAACCTATCAATAAAACAAAAAGAAATTGTCTCAATTGTTGGCTCTTCTGGTGCAGGTAAAACAACGCTTCTTCAAATTTTAGGAACGTTAGATTCTCCAAGCTCAGGCAATTTAAAAATTAACAATACCAATCCTTTCGAATTAAGCTCAGACGGGCTGTCTAAATTTAGAAATAAAGAAATAGGATTTATTTTTCAATTTCACCAGCTGCTGCCAGAATTTACGGCTTATGAAAACGTTATGCTACCCGGTCTCATACGTGGTGATTCAAAAAAAGAGGCTAAAGAAAGAGCTATAATGCTTCTTGAAAAAATCGGATTGAAAGATAGAATAAATCATAAACCATCCGAACTCTCAGGAGGAGAACAACAAAGAGCAGCTGTTTGCCGTGCACTATTTAATCAGCCGAAGATTATTTTTGGTGATGAACCATCTGGTAATTTGGATACAAAAAACTCTCAAGAGCTCCACGAATTGTTCTTTCAACTAAGGGAAGAATTTAACCAAACATTTGTGATTGTAACGCACAATAAAGACTTGGCAAAAATGGCTGACCGAACACTAACGATGATGGATGGAAAATTCATTCGTTAAATGAATCAGGCAGATCTTAAAGAATATCTTGACTTCAAGGCAGAACAATATGAATGCTTTGATTTTCTAGAACAAGATCCAATAAGTATACCACACAGATTCATTAAAAAAGAGGATATTGAAATAGCTGCATTTCTTATAGCCACTATAGCATGGGGTAATAGACAGAGTATTCTTAAGAGTGGGAATCGACTAATGGATTTATTTGATAATGAACCATATCATTTCATAATGAATTATCAAGGCTCTAAGTCTATTCCATTTGTCCATAGAACTTTTAATAGTATTGATTTGGATTTTTTTTGTAGGAGTCTTAAGAATCTATACGAAAACCATAATGGTTTAGAAGGTGCTTTTAATATCAATCCTGAAGACAATCATTTAAAAGCAAGAATTTCGAATTTCAGATCGGTTTTTTTAGACATTCCACATGAATCAAGAAGCGAGAAACATATTTCAAATCCTATTAAAAATTCTGCTTGCAAAAGAATTGTGATGTTCTTACGCTGGATGGTAAGAAGTAATGAGAAAGGTGTGGACTTTGGATTATGGCATCATATTTCAAAAAGTGAATTATATATACCACTTGATGTTCATACAGGCAATGTCGCCCGTAGTTTAGGCATCCTGAAGCGGAAACAAAATGATTGGAAAACGAATGAGGAGTTGATAAAAAAACTTCGTAAGATGGATAAATTAGATCCAGCAAAGTATGACTTTGCATTGTTTGGAATTGGCGTCAACAAAGAGCTCTAATTTAGATAATTATTTTCTTTAAGAAGCCTAAGAACCTCTTTATTCGTCTCATCTATTATCTCTGATGAAGCAGTTTCGGAAATGTATGCATCTCGCATATAATCCTTATTCTTATCCTCTAAATTGATTGAAAAACAATTGTTAAAAGTATACTTCGAAAGTTTTGCATTATATGAGAACCAGCAGTTGTAATAATAGGTCTCATTCACCCCATAATCCTCTGTAAAGCGCAACATAATATTTGGATATTCAATATTTACAGTGTCTTTAAATAAAAAACCAGCCTTAAACGCATTGATTTGCGTTAATTCTCCTTCTTGATTACGATCATAAACAAAACTCTTGTTTCCTGTATTAAACTTACAAAACAAAGCAAAGCCATCATTAACAGTGCTACGAATTGGCCAAAACAAAGTGTCCATTAGCGAAGAGTTGGCACTAACTGTCTTTGGAAAAACGGCTAATTCAATCATTAATTTATCGCTAACACTTAAAGGTTTTTTGGCAATTGTATCGACAACCTTGTTTTTTTCTGTATTCAAAACTTCATTTGCTACTTCACTACTATCCCCACAAGAAACAAGAAAAAATAAAGTATAAAAACATGTGTTTCGAAGGATATTCATAGGCGATCAGTTTGATTTAAAAACATCATGAGATAAAATCATTGCACGATTAAAAGCAGCTTTATTAATGCCATGGTCTAAATTATTTTTATTCATCCAATCTATTAATAGTTCTGTTGGCATATTTCCTATCAAATTATCTTTAGCCATAGGACAACCACCAAAACCCTTAATAACACTGTCAAACCTTCTACATCCGCCGCGAAATGCCGCACTAGATAAAGCCTCAACATTATCAGGTAAGACATGTAAATGTGCTCCGAACTCAATATTAGGAAATGAATCATTAAGGCTATTAAATAAGCGTTCCACTTGCATTGGATTTGCACAAGCTATTGTATCCGAAATTGCTATTATAGAGGGTTCGAAATTCCTATTTAATTCATCTACCCATTCCAAAACAAGCTCTTCAGACCAAAGATCTCCATATGGGTTACCGAACCCCATTGACAAATATAAAACAAGCTCTTTTTTTCTTGGTGCAACAATATTGTAAAGCTCATCCAATAAAACCATAGAAGCATCAATGCTTTTGTTAATATTTCTTTGCTGAAAGGTTTCTGAAATTGAAAAGGGATATCCTAAGTAATTAATCGAATCATATTCCATAGCTGTTTTAGCACCTTGCCGATTTGCAACAATGGTTAATAATTTTGTATCTGAATCAAGTTCAATACCTTCTAATACTTCAGACGTATCACTAAGCTGCGGAATAATCTTTGGCGATACAAAACTTCCCATATCTAATGTATCAAAACCACACTTCAATAAAAGATTAATATAATTGATTTTTAATTCAGTAGGGATAAAATGATGCAATCCTTGCATTCCATCTCTAGGACATTCAATTAACTTCAAAAATGAGTTAGACATCTTTGCGATATTTAATGATTGCCTTATTTATCTTTCTAATAACCGCAGGGCCCTCATAAATAAATCCAGTATACATTTGAACGAGAGATGCTCCGGCCTTAAGCTTTTCAATGGCCGCCTCAGCTGAATGAATACCACCCACACCTATAATAGGAATTGAGCCATTAGACTTTTCAGAAATATATTTTATTACTTCTGTAGCTCTTTCTTGAATAGGAATACCCGAAAGACCTCCAGCACCGATTTCCTTGATTTCATCAGCACTAGTCTTTAGCTTATTCCTTGATATTGTTGTATTTGTTGCTATTATCCCATCAATTTTTGTCGATGAAAATAATGAAATAATATCATCTAACTGATGATCAGAAAGGTCAGGTGCAATCTTAAGTAAAATTGGTTTAGGAGTCGCGTAAGTCTTGTTTCTCGTAACCAATGACTTGAGCAATCTTTCCAGAGGTTCTTTTTCTTGTAAAGCTCTAAGGTTCGGTGTATTAGGTGAAGAAACATTAACTACGAAATAATCAACATACGCAAAAAGAGCTTCAAAACACTCTAAATAATCGCTTGTCGCTTCTTCATTTGGAGTAATTTTATTTTTACCGATGTTCCCTCCAACAATTACACCATTTTTACGTGCTTTTTTGAGATGTTCAATTGCCATATCGACCCCATCATTGTTAAAACCCATACGATTTATGATTCCAAAATCTTCCTTTAATCGAAAGAGTCGTTTTTTAGGATTACCCCCCTGAGGCTTAGGAGTAAGGGTTCCTATTTCTATAAATCCAAAACCACAAAAAGACAGCTCATTAATATATTTAGCATTTTTATCGAAACCAGCAGCCAACCCAACAGGGTTTTTGAATTTCAATCCAAAAACCTCAGTTTCCAAAGTTTTATGATTGTCAATAAATAAAGTTTTGAAAATAAATCTTATTGGTGGCAATTTCAAAAGAAAAGCGAGGGAATCCATCGTAAAATAATGCACCTTTTCAGCGTCGAAAAAAAAGAGGATTCTCCTTAAAATATAGTACATACGTAAAGGTAAAAAAAAAGCGAGTGAAAACTCGCTATTTAAGTATTTACATGATCAGTTAGACCTTAAATTTCCCAAGCGCTTTTGACTTCAACTTCGTACGCTGACGCCCATAATCCTTGTAGGTTATGTTTCTGGTAAAAACAACATTCATATGGTAATAAGCATCTTTTTGGTTGGGATCGCCTCTTTTATCACCAGGTAAATAAGGAGAGTCGGGATTAGAAAAGTATTGAGACTCTTCAGACATCGTTGATGGATCAGCATAATTTGTACTCACATCGTCCATGTAATCTGTGAATGTTTTAACATATGCCAATTCAATACCCACACGCCACATTTTTGAAACTCCTAATCGGAAACCAATACCCACAGGCATCGTTAATGTAAGAGGAGAATATGCTTTATCTTGACCTTCGGTTCTGAGTGGTCTTAATGAGGTCCATTCCCCGTTTTCATCACGAGCTCTTGGATTAAAGTAACATAATCCGAGACCACCAAAAACATAATACTGTTGTGAGCGACTTTTTTTAGAATAATGGCCAGGTAGGTTGTATGTAGATCCAAATTGTTCTTTTGCTGCAAAAATAAATTCAAGTCTTTGCTGTAATTCTATGGCAAAGCTTTTGAAGTGCAAGTTTCTGGCGTATCTTGAAGGCTCCTCTGAATATTGATCGTCTCCCTTCAGATTAAATACACATAAACTAGACGTAGTTGCAAAATACGGATGAAAACGTTGGCGATAACCCAACCAAAAAGCAATTCCAGTTGACGGCCAATCAATATCTTTTAAGCTATAGTCTCTCCCAATACCCTCTGCACCGCCCAAATCTCCATTGAACTGTGTGGCCCCAAAACCAATCTGCAACTCTTTTTTGTGCAAAGACCAATTTCGTTGTGAGTTGAAATTTGCATGTTGCGCAAATGTCATAGACACAAATGAGGAGAAGAAAAAGAAGAAGAATATTTTTTTCATCTTAAAACATATTATTATTCTTTACGAAATTAAGGAAATTTCAGTACTCCACAAAGCGCTGAATAGTTATTTAATAACTCAAACCCACTAAATAAAAAACAAGAACGATAATATGGAGGCCAAACCTATTGTTCCAAAGAACCAAGGGCTTTTCCAAAAATCACGTTGCGCCTGAACTTTTTTAAGAACTAAATCGAAGTCACGCATTTCTTTAATCTCTTTTGAGCTTAGTTCTTTTTTAATGAATAAAATTTTTCTCATACACTCATTCTTTAAATAAAATTTTCAATTTTTGCAATGCTCTAAAAGTCTTAACTTTTGCATTGTTTTCCGTTACATTTATTATTTCACCAATTTCTCGGTATGACCTTTTTTCGAAATAACGCATTTCAATTAAAGAGAGGTCTTTTTCTTTCATTTTCCTTAAAGCATAAGTGAGTTTTTCTTTATGCTCGTCGAGATCATTAAGATCCAGTTCATCTAGAACTTTAACAACTGCAACTTTATCTAAGCTAACAGTTCTCTTTGCCTTGTGGTCTCTAAAGGATTGATAAACTTCACTTTTCGCAATTCTAAATAACCAAGAGGAAAAAGGAACACCTCTATACTCATATTTAGAAAGATTTGTAATAGCTTTTACAAACACATTTGAGGTGATGTCGCAAGCTAAATCTGTATCATTTGTTCGCTTTATAACATACCTAAAAATACTCTCGTAGTATTGATTATAAAGAGGCGCAAAATAACTTGGATTTAATTTTGACTTTTCAATAATTTGTAATTCTGACTGGATGCGGGTATCACTCTGGTGATACAGTGAAGTTGAGGACATAGTACTTTATTTTCTAGTTTGACATGGTTATAAGATGTACTTGCAGGAACACCTTATATTCACCTAACGCAAAAACAAATAAAAAGTAACACTTTTAAAAAAATCTATAATGAAATACGCAATTGAATGGTTAAATCAGACTTACGATCACCCTGTATTTCCTCTGCCCCAGAACCAATTACATCTCTATTGTTGTATAAGAAGAAACCATACTTAACCCATAAATCGATAGACCGCGAAAATGAATACCGTGCCAAAAGATAGCATCGACTTCCCTCAAAATAATAAGCTGGAACCGAAAAAACATAAAGCGCATTATTTTCATAGGAATAAATGCGCGTATCGTAACTATCTGTATTGAATAACGCGTAACGTAAAGTAAATCTAAAAGGCAATGATTTTGGTTTATATGCCACATCCTGAGTAATTAATAACCCTCGCTCTTTATCACGACTTTCTCGAGTAATACTTACCCACTCTACCCTGCTCTTGAGAGTTAAAACTTTATTGATCTTATTACTTACATTTATTCTGAAATTTCTTTGACGAATATCTTCAATAGCAGTTATAATATCAAAAGATGGTGATTTGTTTTTTTGCCTCAATTGCTCCCGGTATCTCACATAAAACTCAAACTTTTTATTAGGCTTAAATATCGGTTGAATTAAAAATTCATGACCACGTGATGGTGCATCAACTCCAAATTTAAGCCAAGGAAACTCGAAAACGTCCGTATAGGCATTTAGAGTCCATACTTTAGATAATTTAAGTTTGAAACCTGCATATAAACCATTTTCATTTTGTGTTCTACTACCCTCAGAAAACCCTGCATTATACATCGTATGATAGGAATCATCGTAATCTCTGTATAGCAGTCCCAAACTCAAGCGTGTATCCACCGCAAGCAGAGCTCCATGAAGCATTGCTAAACCAGAGTGATATTCATTGATGGACCCTGATACTTCACCAAATACATTTAAATTTTTGTAGACAAAATTGTAATCAGTGCTCAATGAAAATAAACTCCTTCCCTGAAAATAAAACTGGTTATAGGGTCTAATATTTAGTTGCAAAGGCTGATCATATTGCAAATACACTCCATGAATACCAAGCTTAAATAAATCACCTTGGTATTGCAATGAGGCTCCTGAAACAATTTCTTTCAAGGCATTTTTCTTTTCAATCTCAGCATGTGTCCGATGGAGCCCCGAGAGGTTAATTGAAGAAACAAATTCTAAATCATCCTGAACCGAATCTTGAATACCGCTTGCATCGATTCTTTTTTGTGATGCAAATAATAACAAGTCAAACCTTTTGTATGCTAAATTAACTGCTGCCCCTCGAAAAAACCGAGACTCATCAACAGATGTGTAAGGCTTTATAGCCACCGCATTACGCTTCATTGTTAGAATGTCAGATGATTTTCCAAAAGCATAACTAGACCACAAATTAAGCCCCTGCCCCAGCTGAATCTGATAATCACCTAAAGCAACGGATTTAACATATTTACCTCCCTTGTAAAAGGCATGGGCAGAATAAAAGTCAAAACCATTTTTTTGAGCACCTCTAAAAAAAGCCTCCCCAGCATCCTTTTCAGCGGTTACACCAACGCTAATATTGGTTTTGTATGAAAATCGAAATCTTGAATAATACTTATCAGAATTCCCATAATAATATTTACTAGATTGTTCAAGTAAAGAATCTGGCACATCTTCATACCCAGCTTTCGATTCTATTGTTGGCTGGTACCTCAAAAATAATTCAAACTTACCTTCACGCAACGCTTCTTTGAGCGTTAGATGCAAGCCATCAAGCTTTTCATCCAATGAAACAAATGGCAATACCAAGTATATAGTCTCAAGATCCCAAAACTTTAAGCTTTGTAATTCATAGATTGAAATCAGCTTACCATGTAGCTTTCTGTGCACGATAAGATCACTAATTTGAATATCAGTTAACAACGATAAATCAATGAGCTCCTCTCGTGTTGCTTTATTCAAGTCAATTGGATTATCAAAGTAATAATTAAATTGCTCAAGCAAATTTGTTAAATCAATACTCTCAGTTTCGAGCTGTTCAGATATGAATTCAATCCTTTGTTGAATGATGTCATTGCGTTCTTGACCAAAACTAAAATTGGTCATTATACAAAGAAGAACGACAATTATATTTTTCATTTATTTAAGTCAAATCGAAAAGAAAAATTAGGCGACCAACCTAAAACCTGATGATATTGACTTCCAAAATCTAAAAAATAACGCTCTGAAAAAACCCAACCGATGCCGAAGCTAAGCTCTATTGGGTGCGTTGCGAAGCCAATTCGAAATAATAAATTTTTGTCAGGACTATATTCAATACCAGATTTAAAGCGCAATGGATGGCTAATATCTTTTTCGATTTCGGCAAGAGCTAATACCATATTCGAAATCTTGTAGGAGGTACCTAAACGCATTGATGTCGAATACCTTTCCATGGGATTGTCAATCAATTCATTCCTTCCAATATTGAAAACTGCCATTCCAAAACTCCACGCTTCAGTGACTTTATATGAAATCCCAAGTTCTCCTGTAACCGTTTGATTTAATCCATACGGGGCAGCTAATCTTATCAAATGGTGATTGATTTGGACTCCTAACGATAGCTCTTCAAGTAATTTCATCGAATAACCAACGCCATTTTTAAAAGTTCTAAAATCGCGATATCCAAAAGAATTACCTCCTATTGATAATACACCAAATTTTAATGGAATTAGTACAGCATAACTTTGATGTTGTAACTCCTTTAATAGAAACCTATTCTCATAAGCTAAACCAAATGAAACTTGCTTCTGGCCTGAGGTATTTGCAGGATTATTATGATAAGCGAATACATCCGAAAGACAGACACTAGCATTGGCCAGGGCTTGTGACCTACTCCCTGAGAACGAGTATCCCTGACATTGAAGATTATACGAAAAAAAGAAAATGCTAAAGCTGCATAGTATGCGCAAAGATATTTGACTGCTTATCATTTAATGAAAACATTTAGTACTAGAATTGAAAAGTACAAAAAAGTTGACAGTCTACGGATATGGGTGATTTTCATTTCTGTATTTCACTTACAATAAAATCATTTATTCTATCTTTGAACGAGCAATTAAATATGACTTTAAAACTAGATAATTTCACCCCACCGAATCTTGACGCATGGCGAATAAAAATAAAGGAAGAGACCAAGTCTAAGGAATTGGTTGACTATACCAATGAAATTGAAGCCATAAAAATTGATCCAACTGATAAATCTGAAACCGAAAACTTCAGCAATTTCATTAAGTCCGATAACAATGATTGGGCGATTGGTGCTCATATTGAGGTTGTCGATGAAGAAAATGCAAATAGTTACGCCTTACAATGCCTAAGTAAAGGGGTGAATCTTCTTTATATTGCTGTCAACAAAAAAAATATTGAATGGCGGCGACTTTTTAAAGGTATTCATATCGAGTATATCAAAATTGCAGTGAAACTTGAAAATAACGAGCAATTACTGAGCTTGGAGCAATTTTTATCTGATGCTAAAAAAGAAAATGTTTCAATTGTTGTTGATCCGTTAAACATTAAGTCAACGGAAACGCTTCTTAAAACAAAATTCAAAATTATCATAAATGCCTTTCACCTTGAACAAATAGGTGCAAAAGCAACAGATCAACTTAGTATAACGCTGCATTTCACGGAAAAACTACTGTCAAATATCGATGATCCTAGACGCATACAATTTGATCTAGGAATAGGATCAGACTTTTTCATCGAAACCTCCAAATTCAGAGCATTAAATTGGCTTTGGAAACATTTACTAAAGTGTAATAATCTTTCAAATTCAGATGTAGTTATTCTTGCGCGTTCGGGCTGGACAAATAAATCTATTATCGATCCAGATACGAATTTACTTCGTCAAACTACAGAAAGTATTTCTGCAATTAGTGGAGGTGCTAATTCATTATTAATTCATGCACCAAATACTTTCTCAAATAGAAACGATAAATGGTTCTATAAGCGACTAGGGATTAATATATCTCACATTCTTAAAGAAGAGGCGTATTTCACGAAAGTAAATGACCCGTTAAAGGGCGCATATCTCATTGAAAAGCTAACTGAGAAAATAATCACGAACTCTTGGGATCAATTTCTGAGCTACCAAAATGAGGATGACAATTCTGTAATTAATAGGCTAGTTAAGAATATTGAAATAACACGTGATCAAAAGCTTCGTGATTTCAATAAGGGTGATAAAGAACTTATTGGAATTAATTTATTCCCGATTGAAAACGATAAAGAATATTGTTGGAGTGAAACGCCACGCTATCTTGGTTTCGATTATTTAATTTACGAAAAGCTTCAAAATGAATAATTCGAAAAAATATCTTCCGTTGAATACAGATGATTTTCTATCAGAAGAGGAAAAGAATCTAAAAGTCAATGTTTTTGAAACAGCTGAGAAAATAAAATTCAAAACAGGTTATTCAAAAAAAGACATAACGAATTTAGCGCACACAAAGTTTGTTTCAGGTATTCCACCATACTTGGGTGGTCCTTATAATTCAATGTATACAAGTAGGCCATGGACAATTAGACAATATGCGGGATTCTCAACGGCTGAAGATTCAAATGCTTTTTACAAAAGAAATTTAAAAGCTGGACAAAAAGGCTTATCCGTAGCTTTTGACTTGGCAACCCATAGAGGTTATGATTCTGACCACGAACGTGTTCAAGGAGATGTGGGGAAAGCTGGAGTTGCTATAGACACCATTGAAGACATGAAAATGCTATTTCATGAAATACCATTAGATAAAATGTCTGTCTCAATGACTATGAACGGAGCAGTGCTGCCAATAATGGCATTTTATATTGCCGCTGCAAAAGAATCAGGAGTATCAAAAAAAGATTTATCAGGAACCATCCAAAATGATATCTTGAAAGAATTCATGGTTCGAAATACATACATATACCCTCCAGAACCTTCAATGCGCATCATTTCGGATATTTTTAAATATACCTCCGAGCATATGCCTAAATTCAACTCTATTTCTATATCTGGCTACCACATGCATGAGGCCGGAGCAACTGCATCAATTGAGCTTGCATATACTATTGCAGACGGATTAGAATATGTTCGAACAGGAATCAAAGCAGGATTAAAAATTGATGATTTTGCACCAAGATTAAGTTTTTTTTGGGCGATTGGTATGAATTATCATATGGAGATTGCGAAGCTGAGAGCAGGTCGTCTATTATGGGCCTCGCTAATAAAAGAATTTGACCCCAAGAATTCAAAGTCTATGTCACTGAGGACACATTGCCAAACTTCTGGTTGGTCTTTGACAGAACAAGATCCCTTCAATAATGTAACAAGAACATGTATAGAAGCGCTTTCCGCAGCATTTGGCGGCACGCAATCTTTACACACAAATGCTCTAGATGAGGCCATTGCATTGCCAACAGATTTCTCCGCTAGAATTGCGCGTAACACGCAACTTTTCCTTCAAAAAGAGATTGGTTTAACTTCATTTATTGACCCATATCATAACAGTTTTTTTATTGAAAAAATCACAGGAGATCTTCTTGAAGAAGCTTCAAAGCTCATAGAAGAGATAGAGGCGTTAGGTGGGATGGCAAAAGCTATTGAAACAGGAATACCCAAACTGAGGATTGAAGAGGCTGCAGCAAAAAAACAAGCCCGCATAGATTCAGGTAAGGACCATATAATTGGTTTAAATTTATTTCCTAATGATGACAATCAAGATATTGATATTTTAGATGTAGACAATCAACAGGTTCGTTTATCCCAGATTAATAACCTTAATAAGATTAAGAAGTCTCGAAACAACGATCTTGTAAATCAATGCTTATTTGAACTCGAAAATGCCGCAAGAAATGAAAATGGAAATTTATTAGAGCTTTCAATAGCATGTGCTGAGGCGCGATGTACATTAGGTGAAATTTCTTATGCACTTGAAAAAGTATATAAACGATATACGGCCAAGATTCAATCAATAAGTGGTGTTTATTCAAAAGAAGTAGCTATGGATGAAGATTTTAAATTAGCCAAAGAATTGGTAGATGCTTTCAGAACACTAGAAGGAAGAAGACCTAGAATAATGATCGCAAAAATGGGTCAGGATGGTCATGATCGAGGTGCCAAAATAATTGCGAGTTCTTTTGCTGATATTGGTTTTGATGTTGACATCGGACCATTATTTCAAACTCCAATGGAGGCTGCGAAACAGGCGGTGGAAAATGATGTTCATATTCTTGGAATTTCTTCACTTGCGGCCGGACACAAAACTTTAGTTCCTGAAGTAATTAATGCGCTTGAAGAAATGAATAGGAAAGATATTATGGTAATCGTTGGAGGTGTCATTCCTCAAAAAGATTACGACTTCTTAAATAATTCTGGGGTCTTCGGAATCTATGGGCCAGGAACTAAAATATCTAAAGCAGCACAAGAAATTTTAAAGCTCTTAATACAAAGTCACGAATAAACTTGTATTTTCGGCATAATAATTGAAATGATCTTCTCAACTATGAAATTTACATTACTTATACTCCCAATTTGCTTTCAAATTTTAACGCTAAATATCTATGGTCAATCACCATCTCCGACACTAAATTTGAGTGTATCAAAAAATCTCGTATTCCTGGATGCTGAGAACAACACAAAACCCATTGTTAAATTCACCTCAGAATTCAAAAATGACGGCTCCAAGCGTGAAATAACCAATTGGTCGTTTACAGGTAGACCAGGAAAGGACTGGAAATTCGTTAGCGGTGATGCAAATTCTGAAAATGTAGAAATACAATTTATGACGGTTGGCAATTACGATGTGGAGTTGGCTGTGAGCTACACCTATGATGTTGTCCTTAAAAATGGAGAAACTGAAATTGAAGAGGATGAAGTAACTTATGAGCAAGAGGCTATTATTACAGCTACCAATAACCTAGATGAGCTCACACAAATACATGCAGATAGCAATTTCTTAAAGCTCGTTAAAAAAGCCGATGCTTATTTAGTTAAACCAGAATACGTCAATGACCCTACCCCTAAGATTTTTTTAGCCAAAGGATATTACGGTATCTATCGAAAGGAGCTCAAAGACCCCGTGGTCTCAGACCCTTATGAAGAAACAATAAACTCAATTGCAGCAGCTATCGAGATTGATTTGAATGGGATTTTTAATCAGAAAATCCACAAGATGTGGCTGAATAAATTTCAAAATGACTTTTTAGACAACTACTTATTGTTTAATCTTGAAGAAGAGGATGGTTATTTCTCTATATACAACGGTGCGGATAAAGAAAAGAAAACGGAGTTACTAGACTTATTGATTGAAGGATGTGAAAACTATGCAGTAATAACCACACAGCCTACTGCGATAAAACTATTTGAGGCACCAATCAGACTTGCTACTAAAGATGCTCGAACTGCAAATCAAATTTGGAAAACTGAAATTGAAACTTTAAAAAGTATGACAGCTGATGATTTCGATAAAATGACTGAGACAGATTTAAAAGCATTAAAATATGGTGCAATGCTGAGCGCAGTTACCTTAACAGAATTACGTCAATCGAATTCTGAGGCTTGCGCACTTCTAACAAGCCTTCAAGAAGTTTTTGAATATGATCGTGGTTTTCTGGCTTTTATGAAAACACGTTACAACAACTGTAAAGAGGAATAATTAACAATGTCTCATTGATAAGCAATCCTTCACATGTGTACTACCCTTCTATTAGTGCGTATATTTGATTGTGAAAAAGTTACTACCTCTTCTCAAGAATAAATTCTTTATTACGTTTATTGTCTTTTCAGGCTATCTCATTTTTTTGGATGACAACGATATCTTTTATATTCTAAAACAAAAAGAAACACTGAATCAACTAAAAGAGCAAAACAAAGCCATGAAAGTCAAATTAGAACATACGCGGTCTGAGCTAATGAAAATTGAAGATTTAGACTACCTAGAGGCTTTTGCTAGACAAGAAAAATTTTTCAAAAGAAAAGACGAAGATATTTTCGTAATTACCAATGATTAATTGGGAAAGCGCTTGTTGATAATTTAGACCCCTTAAAATAGAATTTCAAAATCTCATTGTACGTTTTTCCCTGACCTACCATTTCCATTGCACCCTCTTGACATAAACCGATTCCATGACCAAACCCTTTACCCTTTAGAAGGATCTTTTCACCCACGGGTTCACAACTAAAAAAAGTAGAACGTAAATTAAAAGCAGCTCTTATATCTCGCAAGGGTATACCAAGGGAAGGGTCGATAAAAAAAGTCTTTCTTTGCTTTTGTTCAAAATTTAAAGCCTTGTAAACAAGAAATTCATCATTCAAATCAAAGAAAAAGTTTTTGGACAAATATTCAAGGAACTCTTTTTTAGCGATGTACTGTTCCCAATTCGCTTGTCTTGTATGAATGCAAAAGGTATCGGGTCTAGATACATAATTTGGTAAAGAGACATTCCAAATCTGATCCGTTTCTGCTGATTGCCCTCCACAATTTGCAGAAAAAAATGTAGGAAATGATTTACCTGCAGAGTCCACTAAAACAAGACCATATGTATCTTTAACACCTTCATTGATTGCTTTAGACTCACCATTATATCGTCCGTAATAAGCTTGGCAGTGTACTGCATCACAAAGAAAAAAACCATCTTTTTCATGCTTGTCGACATTGTTTTTTGCAAACGTCCTGCTAATGATAGCTTGAACTTTATAATATTCCTTAGCACATCTAGTTCCTGCCTCGGAGCGCAATACACCCTCTAAATAAGATTCCGTAAATACAAGATTCAACAATTGAATACCACGTTGATTTGCAGTAACCTCAAAGTCTCCTTCATATTGCCTGGGTTTAATAGTGACCTTTCCTTCAGGTTTAATTTTTAAATAGTCCTGATGATTAGATTGAAGTATAAAGAGCGTGTCAAATAAACCAAGAAATTCTCCATTCTTTGTTAAATGAAGTTTTTTTGACGTATTTAATTGAAGGTGCAGAGATTGCCCCTCGTTATACTCAGCTATATAACCACTGGGACTGTGTATTTGATAATTACCATGAATAGCCTCTGTACTCAGCGAATTAAATTGAGACTCCGAAAAAATCTTAACGCGTAAGTTTTGTGCGCCAGATTGAAGGGAATAAAAAGTCAATAAAAGTATCAGGAATTTCAAGTTTTTCATTTCGAATAATATCCTATCAAATCTTGTGCAATTTTCTTACTACACCCCTCATCACCTAATAATTCAAGCATCTTATTATAATCATTTAACATGCGCTCGCGATTTGAATTATCGAAAACAAGAGCATCGAGTTCCTTTTGAATGTTCTTGACTGAGACTTCTTTCTGAATCAATTCAACAACAATTTCCTTATCCATTATTAGATTTACCAAGGATATAAATTTAATATTAACCAGCCATTTAGCGATTCTGTATGATAAATAAGAGCTTTTATAACATACTACTTGAGGAACTTTAAAAATGGCAGTTTCTAAGGTTGCAGTACCTGAGGTAACAACGGCAAAATCAGCTATTGAAAGTATATCGTATGTTTGACCACTAACAAATTCAGCAAAGGAATACTTTGACCTATAATTGTCATAAAAAGAAGATGGTAAATTTGGTGCACAGGCAACTACAATTTGAAAATTGTCATAATTTACCATAGACAATAGCATTATATCAAGTTTTCTATTAATTTCTTGTTCTCGACTTCCGGGAAGAATAGCAATTACAGACTTAGAAGTAGAAATTTTTTCAGATTTGAGAGACTCATAATTCCGTTTCGCATCAATGAGCGGATGACCAAAATATGAGACAGAGAGTCCTTGTTTTTGATAATATTCTTTTTCGAAAGGAAGAATACAATACATTTTATCCACTGTTTCCTTTATTGCCTTTATTCGAGAAGCCTTCCATGCCCATATTTGAGGAGATATATAATATACAACGGATATACCCCTTTCTTTAGCCCACTTAGCCATTCTTAAATTAAAACCAGGATAATCCACTAATAAAAGCACATCTGGGTTGAATGCTTCAATATGTTGCTTACATAGCTTAAAGTTATTCAATATGGTACGGATATTAAGAAGAACCTCTAAAAACCCCATGAATGAGAGGTCCCGAATATGCTTTTTAAGCTCTACGCCTTGTTGAGACATCAAATCACCGCCCCAACCTTGCCAAGAAATGTTTGCATCAATTGCTTTGGTTTCTTTAATTAGATTCGATGCATGAAGATCACCAGATGCCTCACCTACAAGAATAAATACCTTCTTCATTTATTGGATAAAATAAATATAAATCATGTACGGTGCGAAACAAATCATACCTAGAATAACACCTCTTGTGTAATGGTACATTTCTCTATTCAAAAAATAATAGAACCACAACAAATTTACAATCATAGAAAGGGAAAGATATTTACTTGTGTTCATATTATTATTCAAAATTTGCTCCCAAACAATATCGAAACCTATTCCCTTTGACATCGAAAGAAGATAAATAAGCAAAGGCAAAACTAAAATTGGCGTTACTACTCCGATAATAGTGCCGAATAATAACTTTTTATTAAAATTCTCCTTCATTATTTAAGTGGTTTAATTCTTTTAAAACGGCATAGTTTGTTAAATCAAAATGGGTCGGAACCACCGTTGCAAATCCCATTTTTAAATAATACAAATCGGTATCTATCCTTTTATCCTTATCTGAAAATTTACCTGTCAACCAATAATAAGGTCTTCCAAATTGATCTGTTCTCGAATCAAATTTATCTTCCCAATAAGCATGTGCTTGGGTACATACCTTGATACCCTTTATTTCATTTATTTGAAGCTTAGGAATATTCACATTGAGTGCTGTGTGTTTTGGCAAACCATCTTTCAATACCTTTGAAATAATATCTTTGGCTATTTTTTTAGTTGCGGAAAAATCAGCATCAGCATCAAAATCTGCTAAGGAAAAACCTATAGAAGGAACACCCTCCATAGCTCCCTCAATTGCCGCGGACATGGTGCCTGAATATAAAACATTAGTAGATGAATTCTCACCGTGATTGATCCCAGATAAAACAAGATCAGGTTTACACTTTAGCACCTCGAATATCCCAAGCTTTACACAATCAACGGGGGTTCCTGAACAACTGTAAGCGTCTACATTTTCAAAGCCTTTGTAACGAGATAATCTTAACGGATCTCCAATAGTTATTGCATGTCCCATGCCAGACTGGGGCTTATTCGGTGCAACAACTAAAACTTTACCAAACGACTTAGCAACAGCTATCAACTCTAATATACCCTTGGCATGAATTCCATCATCGTTCGTTACTAATATAACCTTGTTCATATCTTGATACGAAAGTAGTCAATATTAGTCATTCAATTTTTAAATTTAATGCAATAAAATGAAGTTCATTTGATCCAACCTAAAGATAAATATGCCTTCTGTTTTTTGGCTAATGTACCTTTGCGAAGTGCGCCTAAAGACCAAAGCGAAATTGTTTCACAGCTGTTATTTGGTGAGCCTATCGAAATCATTCAAGTTGAAAAGAATTGGTCTCATATAAAAACAATTACAGATAACTATTCAGGTTTCGTTGATTCTAAACAGCTTCTCCCACTTGATTATAAGGCAATAAATAAATGGGTAAACCAACATACTTATTTGAATGCAAAGGAAACCATATTGATTTTTAAAGGCGAAAAACACTTTATTCCTAGAGGTAGTTTTGTTGGACAACAATCTCTTTTTCGCATAGGTTTGAACGAATTTAGTTTTGAGTCGAAACAAATTAAAAATCAAAGTATTTGGAAGCTAGCTGAAGAATATATTAACACCCCTTATCTATGGGGTGGAAAAACACCAACAGGCATTGATTGTTCTGGGTTAACTCAAACAATTTATCGGCTTTCGAACATTGAGCTTCCTCGGGATGCTTCATTTCAAGCTAAGAAAGGAAAGACCGTCCATTTTCAAGATCAAAAAGAAGGCGATCTTGCATTTTTCGAAAACGAACAAGGCCATATAACTCATGTTGGTATAATAGGTCCAAATCAAGCAATCATTCATGCCGCAGGATTTGTTAAAAAAGATACTCTAAAGCAATATGGCATATGGAATGCTTCATATCAAAAATTCACTCATAAATTATCAAAGGTTCAACGCTTTTATTAATGTGTGATATTTAAGTTATTTTTGATTAACGTTATCATGAAAAGTAAAATCAAAGAGCTAAATAAAAAGTTTGAAGACGGAATGGTTTTGGTTCTTACAGAACCAGAAAAAACCTTCAATATTGGGAAAAGTATCAAACTACAAGGGGAAGAACTGAATGATGAACTCATTATTGCAAAAGGTTACTTGCTTCAGTCTTTTTCCGGTTTTTTTCTAGGTGTTCATGAATTATCCTTTGAATACGTTAACATAGCTCTTCAGATCTTTCTAAAATTCGATGACAAAAAAAATCAAGCGGCAGCATACAATACGCTCGGATATATTTACAATTATTTCGAAGATCATGAAAGTCGTTTAGAAATTAATTTAAAGAGCCTGAAGCTAAGAAAAGAGGTTGGGGATGATATTGGCTATGCCACATCACTAAACAATACAGGAGACACTTATCTTAGTCTCAATAAGCTTGATGAGGCATTAGATTACTTTATTAACAGCTTAGAACATACACCTCAAGAAAATATTAGACAACGTGCGATAACAATTGGTAATATCGCCGAAACCTATTTTAAACTTGAACACTTTGAACAGTCACTTGCTCAGTTGCAATTGAGTAATGATTTATGTGAACAAATTCAGCTCCATCATATTCTCAGCTACAACAAAATTCTTCAAGCTAAAATATTCAATGGACAAAAGAAATATAAAGAGAGTGTTCTTTTATTGAATTCCTTCATAGACAAAACCAAAGAAATTGAAGACGGTACATTGGCTGAATTGTATTATGAACTTTCTATATCTTATGAATTTCTCAACGAACACAAAAAGTCACTAGGCGCGATAAAAAAGCATTTCAAGTACAAAGAACAAATTGCAAAAGAAAAACAAGAAAAAGATTTAAAATCATTAAAATTCCGAAAGAAAATAAATCAACTTGAGGATAAAGCGAAAACTCTCGAATCACTTGTTGAGATTCGAACAAGCGAATTGAAAGCGGCTCTTGAAAGTGAAAAAATTATTTCTTTTTTCTCAAGAGAATTGAACGATTCTTTAACTATTGACGATGCACTATGGAAGATCACAAAAAATATAATTTCCCAATTAAAATTGGAAGATTGTGTGATTTACATGATAGACTTCGATAAAAATAAACTGATTCAGAAGGCTGCTTTTGGTCCAAAAAACATAGACTATGTTGATATCATGGAGCCTCTAGAAATTGAGATAGGGAAAGGTATTGTTGGAGCCGTTGCAAAGAATGGAACACATGAGTTGATTACCGATACTCAAAATGATAAAAGATATATTGTAGATGACGAAATCAGAAGATCGGAACTTGCCGTACCTGTATTTTATAAAAAAAAGGTTATCGGTGTCATTGATTCTGAACATCCATCACCAAACTTTTTCAGCAAAACACATCTCTATATTTTTAGGATGATTGCTTCTCTGTTAGAAACCCATTATAGTCGTCTGGAAGAACAGCAGGTTAAGGAAAATTTACAAAAAGAGATATTGGCTTTAAATACGAACCTTGAAAAAGAAATTCAAGTCAAATCAAGAGAAAACATAGATCTAAATCATAAAATTGTTGATCAAGAAAAGAAGGTGATCATTGGTGAAATTGCTGCGATAATAGCACACGAAATGAATACACCTCTTGCATCTATCAAAGCTGGAAGTGAAGCCATTCTATTTTTACTTAACAAAATCATTAAAATACAAACCGAAACACCCTTTAACAGGGATGATTTAAGCTATATATTTCCGAGAATAGCACCTCTGAAAGATAAAAGAATAAGCAGTGATAGAATTACAAGACGAGAAAACATTGAGGAAATAAAAGCCAGGATGAAATCACTCAATGTGAATTTTAATGCTCACGTGGTTCAGCAGCTCGCAAAATTAAATCTTAAGTCAGACGAAGATTTCAAGGACCTAGTTCATATTAAGAATCCGTCCTATACGCTCGATTTACTGCACGATATAAATTCAATTTATGGATTTAATCATTCGCTAATTGAAATGAGCAAAAAGACAAACTCATCGATTTCAAATCTTAAATTATTAGTGCTTTCCGAAGAGAAAAAGGAAAAGAAACAAATCAAGCTCAACTCGACGTTTTATGGTCTTCAACAACATATTAGATTACAATACCCAAATGTTGAACTTAACATTGCAATTGATGAAAAATTAAAAATTCTCGCATTCGATTTCCAAACGATTCAGTTATGGTCAAATATTTTAATTCTAATTATGGAAAATGTGACCTTTAGAAATGAGCCTCTTATTTACTTCACATCCTTTACAAGAAAAAGCCAAATCATTGTTAAACTGAACTGTCAGGTTGAAGAGATTGAAAATCAATTATTCAATAAGGATATTCTATCTCAAAGATTCAATGATGATTTAAAGAGTACAACTAAGTTGAAATTAAATATCATTAAAACTATAGTGGATAACCATGATGCAATTATAGGCTGTTCTAGCGAGGGAAATAGAATAATATTCGAGCTTGCATTTAACGAATCAAATTAACGTGACCTACCAATAGACGGCGTTCATCCGTCTTCAATACTTTGTATATTATTTTATAAGTATAGGCACCATCCTGAGCATCTGTCCCATTCAAACCATATGTTCCATCCCATCCCACATTTACATCACGTGATTCAAATACTATCTCCCCCCATCTATTAAAAATTAACATTTCATAATTGAAAGGATCATAACCAGATGTAAATACAGGCAAGAACACATGATTATATTGATCACCATCTGGTGTGAAGGTGTTCGGAATATATACTATAGGCTCTTCCTGATATATAATTGAAACCTGTGCTGTATCTAGGCAGCCAAGTTCTGAGGATGCAATTAAAGTTATTATAAATCCATCATTAATATCTGTATATAAATGCTGAGGTTGTTCCAAGTTTGAATTTTGGCCATCACCAAAATTCCATTCATAATCAACAGCACCGAAACTGTTATTTGAGAATTGAATCCATTGAGTTGGATCGGTTATTATTGGTGGGTTTGCATAAAAAGATGCTACAGGAGGACCTTCAACACAAACAATATTCGTTTCTGACACCTGTGAGGCACATACACCCTCTGAAGAGGTCAGTGTGACATCGTAACAACCTTCCTCATTAAAGGTATAGGTGGGGTTACAGCCACCAACTTCTAAGCCATTTCCAAAGTCCCATAGACATTGGCTACTTCCTGTTGCGAACGGATTATTAAATGTAACTGTAAATGGTGCACAACCCAAAGTATCAGAAACCTCTACAGCAATCTGAGGTGGAACTTGAACCCATACTTGAGCAGATGCCGAAGCCTCACAACCATTCAAAATGTAGTCAACATTGTAGGTAGTTTCAGAGATAGGGCTTACTTGTATTGCTGAAGTCGTTTCATTATTTGGAGACCATAAATAATTACCTCCAGGAAGCGAAACCTCTGAGGTTAATATCAAATCATCACCTAAACAAATCGTTGTATCTTCTAACGTAATTTGAGGAATCTCATTAACTATTATACTAGCTATAGTAGGAAGACTTTCACAAGAATTAAGAATATAAACAAGTGTATAATCTGTAGTTTGAATTGGATTATCCGAAAACGTATCTGAACCGATAACACCATTCCAGAAATAAGTTCCTCCAAGACTATTTGGAGTACCTATTAGCGACCCGGTCTCACCTGCACATATTACGTCATCTGTAACCTGAACTATTGGGATTTCATTAACATTAACAGTCCCTGTAGCTGAATTCTGACAACCATTTAAAGTATATAAAACTGAGTACGAGGTGGTGATTGTCGGTGTAACACTAATAAATGATTCCGTGCTGTTATCACCCCATAAATATGTGCCTCCAAGCAAATTTGAAACTGCATTTAATTCTACCGTTTCGCCAAAACAAATAGTAGTATCATCAATTGTTATGTTTGGAATTGGATTTACGGTGACTACGGCACTATCTATTGCAAGACATCCGTTTAATACATACTCAACCTGATACTGCGTTGTAGCATTTGGACTCACGTTAATTTGTTGTTGATTTTCGCCACCTGGCAACCAAGAATATGTACCTCCTATAAGACTAGTTGTCGCAGAAATATTTATAGATTGTCCGGTACAAATAACTTGATCTTCTATAGAAACTGTAGGTGTTTGGTTCACTGTTACTGCAGATATGGCTGGAGTTGTCGTAAATCCATTCACCGTATATTCAACGGAATAAACCATATTGGCAGTTGGTGATACCCATATTGATGATGTTACCTCATTATTAGACCACAAATAAGTTCCTCCCGGTATGCTTGGATTTGCCACAAGCAAAATACTATCCCCACTGCATATAACACCCGAGTTCACAGAAACAGTAGGCGCAACATCCACAATGACAATTCCTGAAGAATCGTTGGAACACCCACTTAATGAGTAATTGACGTCGTACGTTGTAGTTGTTATTGGACTTACAGTAATGGAAGCTGTTGTTTGTCCCCCAGGACTCCAGACATAGGTTCCTCCAGAAGGTGATCCAGAGGCGTTGAGCGTAGCCGTTTGTCCAGCATAAATTGTCTGTGTTGAAGGCGTAACCGTTACGGTTGGAATAGGATTAACATCTATTGGAACTACTACCGGTGTGCCAATACAAAAATTAAGAATTGGTGTTATAATATAAGTAACAGTACCTTGATTTTGAGAAGTCGTATTAATCTGCTGATTTATTTGATTTCCATTACCCGGGGTTGCTCCTGAAATCAATACCTCTGAAAAATCCCAAGAATATATGGTTTCAGCATAGGAGCTATTTAAAGTAATATCTGTGATGTCTCCAGAACAAATTTCAGAATCACTCAGGACATAGAACAAGTCAGGAGTTGGATTTACTGTAACGTTTAAGGTCACGATAGAATCACATCCCGTTACTAAGCTTCCTAAAGTCGTCGTCTGGGTTCCTCCTACTGTGAAGGTCAATCCATTCCAATCAAAAGGTAGCTCTGTATCACATACCGTTGTATCAGTAGT
>JAKMFD010000139.1 GCA_022425625.1 Crocinitomicaceae bacterium
CAGCGATATCTGTTGTGTCTCCATTGGACCACAATACCTCATAGGGACTCGTACCTCCAGAATACACAACTTCTGCTAAACCATTACTGTCTGCAAAACAGCTTACGTTAAAACCATTAAAGTCTGTGAGGATCGAGGCGCTTGAAATTAATAATGAGGGCTCCGTAATGTTAAAAGTATCTGAAGCAACACACGAATACTCATCCACAACATTTAGAATATATTCTCCCGGCGCCAGATTTGAAATACTATCCACAGTAGCAGAATTTGACCAAGAATAAAAGATCGGCTCCGCTCCTACTACGTCGGTAGCAATATATCCATCGTCATTGCCAAAACAAAGAACATTTTGAAGTGATGAAAGCGAAATAATAGGATTGGGATGAATGACAACTGTTTTAAAAGTATCGATCAGACAATCCAAACCATCAAAGGTAATTTGCACACTGTAAATACCAGAATCAGCCAATTCAACTTCAGGAATGGTTACCGCCGATCCTGAGCCTGAAAAACCATTTGGTCCAGACCAAGAATAATTCGCTAATGCTGAAAAGGTTGCAGATAAGTTGAGGGATTCAGTTTCACAGACAGGATAATTATAATCCACTGCTGGAGGAGGACAGCCTGAAACATTAATCAATAAAGTATTACTCGCCGTTAGTGGACAGCCGTCGGCATCCAACAAATCTGAAGCCCCATCATTCCCATATTCATTCCCTGATATTTCACCTGTTCCAAAAATATAGGTCACATGTTCTAATGTTGAATCACATTGAAACATTAAGCAATCATCAACCACAGTGACACGAAACTTCACGACCGTACTGTCAGCCCCTTCTGGCGATGCAATAACCTCACCACCTGTTAACGCATCTGCTCCTGTGCCTATTCTTATCTTAATCGAATTCGTAGCAGCGTCATACTCCGCTTGATCGTCACCAGCAATATCAGTTTTGGGTCCTGAATTTGGTCCAAAATCAATAGAAACTGAATTTGCAACATATTGTGTTCGAGGGTCAAGCGTATCAACAATGAAGGTATTCAATGATAAATCAGAACCGATATTCTTTCCCACCAGAGTATACTCTAGAATATCTCCGGGTTCAACAATTCCTCCATTCAAGTCATCTATGTAGACCGATGCCCTTAAATCAGGCTCATATATGTCTATTGCAGAAGTCAGGACACGGCACAAAATATTTTCACCTGAGGTTGAAACACGAACGGTAGCAGAATTCGTGTTATTGCCAATGTAATTGAAACTCGAATTATCGGGAATATAAATGGCCGCATCATAGCCCAAATTGTTATTGTATCCTGGATTTCTGTATGGCGTAACCACAGCATCGTAGGATATCGTACTATTAAAACAATTGTTAACAGGATGTAAGGCATCGGAAATAGCAACAAATGAACCCGAACCATTAAATGAAAGGCCATCACCGGATGCACTTCGGTCTCCTTCATGAGCTATAATTCCTAATTCAAATGAAACAGGACCCGCAAGTGGTGTATTGAAACCGGAAATAGGAATATCTAGCGTCGTGCCGACTCCGATAGCTCCATATCCATCAAATACGGTAAGGTTTCTCATAGATTCATAGATGTTTTTGTAAACTACTACGATAGACCAACCACCAAATACATTAAAAGCATTTGAACGCGCAACAACATTTGCAATGGTAAATCTTGCTTTAATTCCAGCATTTTGAACAATACCCGTTATATCTTTAAAGCAATTATAACTTGGATGACTTATACCAGTGATGTCAATAGTTTCTTCAGCTGTTATATCTTGGTATGGATCCGAATTAACACTAAGTTTTACTTGATCTCTCGCCGAGTAACCTTGAGTTCCGGTACTTATTTCACCACTCCAATATAGGCCTGCCCAAAGAATCTCACTGCAATTTTCTAAATCTAAACTATCACTCGTTGACATAAAGGTTGAAAAATCACTATCTATATCCACATATTGCATGTTTTGGTTATCGTTAGCTCCGTTACCACTCGGTGGCATCTGTGACTGAAGACTCGAACAATTACCACTACTACATGAAATGGCCACATTTGACAGAAAACGAATACCACCTTTTTGAGCATTCTGGTAACGCACATCAAAAGGTTCAAATAATTGACTATGCACTGAATTTGAGTAACCTACGCCGAGAAGCAAGATTAACATAAAGGTACTTTTAAACCTTAAAAGAAAATTAAAAATATTGTTCAGCAACACAATTTATATTGTAAGAATGACACTTACCAACTTAACGACCTTTTCGCTAAGAGGTTGCTAAAATAGTAAAAAGCTTATCCAATAAAGAAAAGGAGAAGATACCACTGACAAATCCCCACTAAATTAAAGGGATGATTTGGCAAGAACTTACTTATTTTTTTGAAAATCCTCCTTTGAAAATGGCTACAGATTCTTTTCCAATACCAACGATAGACATCATATTCAATGGGAATTCTAGAAGCACATGAGTGAAGCTCAAAAAGAACAAAAAAGTCAAGCCCAAGCCGTAATCAATTAAATAAACAACACAAGCTGAAATCCAAATTAAAAGAACTGCTATAAAGCGAATCTTCGGAACCTTATGCCAACGAATTACTTCCGTTTTACTAAACCAATTCAAATAATGATAGAGATAAGCAAATGCAATAAATCGCATTAATAATATCCCGGGAGTGCTGTAAAATATCACTGGGAGTGCTTTCTTAGGGTCAACATAAGGCCTGTCATATATATCTGTGTAACCAGCCTCTACTGGCATTTCAGCTAGATTAAACTCTTTAAGAATTTGAAAATTCAAATTATAAAACCCCTTACCTTCTGCAAAATATGAATCTTTACCATAGGACGTTATTTCAAAAAAAGTGGTATTCGGAACTACATAAATCAATAAAAATGGAACCGCAACAAAACAAGCAACAGATAACAATCCTGTCTTAGATCGGGATTTCAATGCGCCAAAGAGCATAAATAAACCTGTAAACAGATAAACATGAAATAAGGTGGGCAATAACGATGTCATGGCAAATGTGGCGTAATTGGGCTTAAAGACTTCATTACCAAAGGCATTCGTATAATTTGGAGCGAACCAACCATCAATAAAACCAAATAAGATTACAATAAGTACAACCTTTATGAAGGTATTTTTAACCAAAACAAAAAGCAAAGAACTCACAAACGCAAGGAGGATTAGCTTGTCACCTAGATTCAACTCAAAAAACATTTGCGTAAAACTAGAATGAAAGTTGTAAGTACTCGCGATATCACTATAACCGAGCAGACACCCTACCCCAAGCAATATTAAAAAGTCATATTTACCAGTCGAAAAGTACTTTCGATCATGCAACCAGCTTATTTCAGTCAAATAATGTAAGGGACCAAGAAAAGCATATGCAAATAAAAAAACCTCAAAAGGCATTACAAATGCGGCGATCATGCTTAATATCATGAGCCCAATGTTAAGAAAGTTAATTTGGTCTTGACGTTGAGTACTTAGCATGCAATAAAGTTAGATAAAAACATTAATGACAGCACAAAACTGTTTAAAACAAGGTCATTTGATCGTTCTTGTCATCTTTATCATCACTCAAGTCCCACTCAATAGTTTTGGGAGATTCATCCTTATTATCACTCTTTGTTATTTGAGTCTTTTTCTTAGATGAAGGTTTTATTTCTTTAGCCTCTTTTGGTTCGTCCTTCTTTTTATCTTTAACAGAGGTGGTCTTGACTTTTATTTTTTTTGGTTTAATCTCAGCTGATTTTTCCACAGTAATACTTTCTCCATTAGCAATCTTATCAGGAGTAACTATATTCTCTTCTGCTACTTCTTGATCTATTGCTGACTTTGCATCTTCAACATCAGGCCATGGTATAGCCCCTTTACCAATCGGATGATTTAACAACACCTCCTTAACCTTAAGCTTTGTAAGCTGATTACCTTGAGCTTTCATACCCTTAACATCAATAAATGTGCTCAAATCTAATATAGTATCAGGAAGATTCTTAGTCGCTTTTAAATGTTTATTATAAATTATTTTAATTTCAGGCTTAAAGGCGGTTGAAACAACATCTAAAGTTGAGCCTTCAGTCTCACTTATAAAAAGTATTCTCTTTTTATTGTTGACTTCGCATTCAAAACGCTTTACATAATGAAGCTCTTTTTGTCCGTCATAATAAACGGCAGAAATAGCGCGTCCCGGCACCCATTTTTCCAAATGAATTATGTCTTCATCAAATCTAGTTGACAAATCAAAACCACCGAGCTTATAAGATCC
>JAKMFD010000144.1 GCA_022425625.1 Crocinitomicaceae bacterium
TCATCGTAGACAAATTAAACGTTGAAGAAAGTGAGGTTGCAAACGAAGCAAGTTTTACAAATGACTTAGGGGCTGACTCCTTAGACACTGTTGAGTTAATCATGGAATTCGAAAAGCAATTTAATATCTCTATTCCAGACGATAAAGCAGAAGGAATTCAAACTGTTGGTGATGCAATAGACTACATCACAGAGAACGCAAAATAAGAAGAGCAATCTTTAATAATCTTTATGGAGTTAAAGCGAGTAGTAGTTACTGGTCTTGGTGCGCTTACCCCGATAGGTAATACAACGTCAGAATTTTGGAAAAATTTGACCGCCGGTCAAAGCGGTGCTGCACCAATAACTCACTTTGATGCATCATTGTTTAAAACGCAATTCGCTTGTGAAGTGAAAAACTTTAATGTTAATGACTTCATCGACCGTAAAGAAGCGCGTAAAATGGACTTATTCACGCAATATGCCATGGTTTCAAGCGATGAAGCCTTGGCAGATGCGGGTATCCTTAACGCAGACCCAAACCTCGACCGCATAGGCGTTATTTGGGGTTCGGGTATTGGCGGATTAAATACATTTCAAGAAGAAGCTAAAAGTTACTTTGCCAGTGATGGTCCTCCGCGCCTAAATCCGTTCTTTATACCTAAAATGATTGCGGATATGGCAGCAGGTCAAATCTCAATCAAAAATAGCTTGAGAGGGCCCAACTATGTAACTGTTTCTGCTTGTGCCTCTGCAACGAATGCTATTATTGACTCCTTTAACATTATCCGTTTAGGAAAGGCTGACGCTATTGTAACTGGCGGTTCAGAAGCCTGTGTTAATGAAATGGGTATGGGAGGATTCAATGCACTCCGTGCGCTTTCTACGCGAAATGAAACACCGCAAACTGCTTCCAGACCATTCGATGCTGAACGTGACGGTTTTGTTTTAGGTGAGGGTTCAGGAGCCTTGATCCTCGAAGAATACGAGCATGCCGTAAAAAGGGGTGCTAAAATTTATGCCGAAGTTATTGGTGGTGGAATGTCGGGTGATGCTTATCATATGACAGCCCCACATCCAGAAGGACTCGGGGCAAAAAATACGATGATTGCAGCATTGGAAGATGCTGAAATTAATCCAGAAGATATCGATTACGTTAATGTTCACGGTACCTCAACACCCTTGGGTGATGTAGCGGAAGTTAAAGCGATCGAAGAGGTCTTTGGAGAACATGCCTACAATTTGAATATTAGTTCGACAAAGTCTATGACAGGTCATTTGCTCGGTGCTGCAGGTGCCATTGAAGCTATAGCTTGTGTCTTGTCGGTTAAAGAAGATATCGTTCCCCCTACAATAAATAATACAATTCCAGATCCAGCTCTCGATGAAAAGCTGAACTTCACTTTCAATAAAGCACAAAAAAGAACGGTTAATATTGCCCTCTCCAATACTTTTGGTTTTGGGGGACATAATACAAGCATTATTGTTAAAAAACATACGCCCTAGATTCTGAAAATACCTTTGTTTAAAAAAAAGACAGAGGGTGAACTTAAACTCTATCGTTTCATTCTCAGTAAATTTGGTTATCGGCCAAACAAAATCTTCTATTTTCAAAAGGCCATAACACACAAATCTTTTATCTCCCATTCAGACAACGAATATTCCAATGAGCGTCTGGAGTTTTTAGGAGACGCCATACTTGATTCTATTACTGCGGAGTTTCTTTTCCTCAAATTTCCTGAAAGTAATGAAGGTGCTTTAACAAAGCTAAAATCCAAAATAGTAAACCGAAAGAACCTATGTAAGCTAGGGGAGGATATTGGTATAAGAGAGGTATTGCTATATAACAACAATCGTTCAATAAATATATCAACACTTGAAGGTAATGCATTTGAAGCCCTTATCGGAGCCATTTATTTAGATGGTGGTTATCTCAAAGTAAAAAAAGTTTTAGAACAAAACATATTCAAACGATACCTTAATTTCACACAGCTGCTCGAGGAAGAAATTGATTTTAAATCAAAACTTTTCATTTGGTGCCAAAGAAAAAAACTAGAGCTTACTTTCAATTTATTATCAGAGGAGCACAAAAATGGCAAGTGGGAATATAGTATACAAGTTCAAATTAACCAACAAGAGTACGGCATGGGAAAAGGGCCTTCAAAAAAAGTAGCGGAGCAGAATGCTTCTAAAGAAACTTTTGAGTTATTAGGCGAAATTTGAATTTTGATTTAAACATAATATTTACTTACTTTGTAGCTGACTTTCTAAAACAACAACAATGAATTCTACAGACTTTTTCTTCTTATTAGGCGACTTATTTCAATGGACATTTGGAATTTTTGAACTCATTGGTAATTTGTTTAACTACTTTTTAATTTTGGTGATCTCTGGTGGTCTTTGTTATTGGATGAATATTCAAAGAAAATTGAACGATTTATCGAATGTGCCTGTTGAGATTAAAGACAATGAAGGTTGGTATAAAAATAAAGACCAAAAGTTAAAATAAACTCAGGCAACTGTACCTCTTCACTTTGCGTTAAAACAATAACTAAACAAAAATTGTGAAGGCTTTTCCGTTTCTAATATTTTTATTCTCTTTGTATTTCAGCGTAAGTCATGCTCAGACTGTCGTTGCTCCTGACTGCTCGGATGCCGTAGATAATAATATATGTACAGATGCCTCTTTTCAGATTGATCCCAATGGTGCAGGACTCCAAGAGCTTAATGGAAATATTTCTAATCCAAGTACGAACCCAGGGTCTGGAAATGCCGGCTGTCTGCTCACCGGTGAAACTAACAGCACCTGGATGATTATTAATATTTCTGGGTCAGGACTGCTCGAGTTTTCTTTTGGACAAGATGGAGGGACTGGATGTTTAGACTGGATCATGTGGGAGTATTCCACAACAGCATGCGATGACATATTCAATAATACCTTAGCACCAATTCTTTGTAATTGGAATGGTCAATGCGAAGGGTTCACTGGTGTTGCCAATACGCTACCCCCGGGAGGAGCTGGGTCCAATTTCGAACCAGCATTAAATGTAAACGCTGGTGAACAATATCTCGTGTGTTTATCAAATTACAGTTCTCAAACAACGACACTGCCTTTAAACTTTTTTGGGACTGCAGATGTTTCCTGCGAGGCTGTACTTCCTATTGCCGTTAATGATGTCACAATATGTCCCGGCGACAATGCTGTTTTAACAGCTACGGGCGCTACTGATTATTTGTGGGCAGAAACGAATGAGACAACTGCCACTATAACCGTATCTCCTACAGTAACAACAACATATTCTGTAACCGGAACAGAAACATTACCAAATGGAGTTGTAGCCGTGGGAATTGGAGAAGGAATTGTAACGGTTTTAGATGGGAATGACCCACAATGCAGCTGCGATGTTGACGCATCAAATACAGGGCCCATTTGTTTCAATGCCACATTTGGCCTCAATGCCTCAACCGTAAGTAATGGAACTTATGAATGGGACATTTTAGGTTCCAATATAGGTTCGGGGCAAAACTTAAGCAACTTAGCCGCATTAGCGCCTGGTACCTGGCCTATTCAAGTGACGGCTACCGATGATAACGGTTTTGTTTGTACAGATGTCACTCAGCTCATCATCCTTCCTCCTACGGATCCTACTTGTAGCTGCGAAATATCTGCAACTAATTCAGGTCCCATTTGCTACAATGCAACCTATGATCTTAGTGCAACAGCAGTAAGCAATGGTACATACGAATGGATCGCGGATGGAGTTGTTTTGGGGACTGAACAAAACTTGACCGGGTTAGCCGCTCTAAATCCTGGCACATGGACTGTAACAGTAAATGCATTTGATGAAAATGGATTTAGTTGTTCAGCAACAACTGATGTTGTAGTGCTATCTGAAACAGATGCTTCATGCAGTTGCACCGTGAGCGCTTCTAACACAAGTCCGATTTGCTTAAACGAGTTTTATAACTTGGCAGCAGAATCAACAAGTAATTGCACCTATGAATGGTCCTTGTATGGGAATTCTCTTGGGACTGATCAAAACATGAATGATTTAGAAGGATTAGCCGCGGGCGCTTTTGATTTTCAAGTAACTGCAACAGATGAAAATGGTTATACCTGTTCAGCTACCACTTCTGTTATTGTGAATCCTTTGCCTTCAATTTATGCAGGTATAGATGAACAAGCGTGCTATGGAGAGGATATTTCTTTAAGCGCTTCCGGTGGTATCTCGTATAATTGGAATGATGGGACGCAATGGTTCAATAATATTACCAATGATATCACTTTCAATATTACTTCAAATAACACCTATACTGTTGAAGGAATAGATGCAAATGGGTGCATTAACTTTGATACCATAAGTGTGTTTTTAAACACGGCGCTAATTCCTATTTTAAACAGTGAAGACAATTCAATATGTACAGGAGCTTCTGTTGAGCTGGTAAATTTAAATACAGATGCAGAAGCCACCAATTGGTATTTCTCAGACGGTTCTGAAGTTTTAGGAACGAACAACCCAAGTCCTTTCTTCTTCAGTGACCCTGGTTGTTATGATTTAACTATTTCAATGACTGATAATAATGGTTGTGATACGACAATGAGCTATAACAATATTGTATGCGCTGAAGAAGCAGTAGCCGCTTTCTATGTGAATCCTGGAACAATTGGCCCTGGTAATAGCGAGGTGCAATTCTTTAATACTTCAGCGGGTGCAGTTTCTTATATTTGGGATTTCGGTGATGGTAATTTGTCGACACTTTTTGAGGGTCCACATACCTTCGATGCGACACTTCAAACGGGTTATCAAGTTACATTAATTGCTTTCTCACCCATAGGATGTGTGGATTCTGTTTCTCTACCAATCATATATCAAGAGGAGCTTATTTACTATATCCCAAACTCATTTACTCCCGATGCTGATGAACATAACCAGACGTTTATGCCTGTATTTACAAGCGGTTTTGATCCATTTAATTACGAGATTGCTATATTCAATCGTTGGGGGGAGATGATATGGAAGTCATTTGATCATACACAAGGTTGGGATGGGACATATAGCTCCAATCAAGGAATTCCTGTTCAAGAAGGACAATATACTTGGGTGATAAAATTCAAACCAAAGGATACAGACGGTAAAGTCGTTATCCATGGAATCGTAAATGTATTGAAGTAAAGTTACTTATCTGAGTTTAGATTTGCCTTAAGAAAATCTCTGTTCATTCTTGCGATATTTTCTAAAGAAATTCCTTTAGGGCACTCAACTTCGCAAGCGCCTGTATTTGTACAGTTTCCAAAACCTTCTTCGTCCATTTGCCTTACCATGTTCTGAACACGCGTTTTCGCTTCAACTTTTCCTTGTGGTAGTAAAGAATATTGAGACACCTTAGCTCCTACAAAAAGCATTGCTGAACTATTTTTGCAACTCGCAACGCATGCACCACAACCAATACAAGCTGCAGCTTCAAATGCACTATCTGCATCCGCTTTGGGAATAGGGATTGCGTTGGCATCCATAGTATTACCAGAAGTGTTGACAGAAACAAATCCTCCTGATTGCTGGATACGGTCAAAAGCAGATCGATCAACAATAAGGTCTTTAATTATGGGAAATGCCTTAGAACGCCAAGGTTCAATGTAAATCGTATCTCCATC
>JAKMFD010000147.1 GCA_022425625.1 Crocinitomicaceae bacterium
TCAAATTAAAAAACAACCGTGAAAATGCATTTGCTGACATAGATGTTCAGCTCAAACAACGTCATGACCTCGTACCACAGCTTATTGGTGCCGTTAAGGGATACATGGAACATGAAGCAGGCACATTGTCAGCAATTACAGAAGCTAGAAACAAGGCTGTTGGAGCATCATCTATCAACGATAAAATTGCTGCTGAAAAACAATTAAGCTCAGCGCTTAGTGGGTTTAATATACAGGTAGAAGCATATCCAGACCTTAAAGCTAGCAGTAACTTTATGCAGCTTCAGGAAGAGCTATCTGATATAGAAAACAAGCTAGCTGCAGTCAGAAGATTCTTCAATTCAGCTACCAAAGAACTCAATATTGCTGTTCAAAAATTTCCAAATGTTTTGTTTGCAAGTATGTTTGGGTTTAAAAGTGAAGAAATGTTTGATGTTGGAGAACAAGCTAGAGTAGACTTAAACAAAGCACCAGAAGTAAAATTCTAAGAAAATGGAATACGTTGGTCTTCAACAACAAATTACTAGAAATAACAGAAAATCAATACTCCTACTTATTGGCTTTCCCTCATTACTTCTCGGTGGTCTTTACGTTGTCTTATTCTTTGGAGCCATAGGAGATACCAATGAGGCTTTTCTTTCAATAGCTCCATTGGTCCTATTATTTACAGGAATTTGGTTCCTAATTGCATATTTAGGACACTCAAGAATGATCAACTATGCTACTGGAGCTAAAAGTCTTGAACGTAAAGAAAATATGCGCGTTTATAATCTTGCGGAAAATCTTTGCATGAGTGTAGGTATGAAGCTTCCAAAGCTGCGAATCATTGAATCGTCTGCACTAAACGCTTTTGCTAGTGGTTTGAACGAAAAAAACTATACAGTAACTCTAACCAGGGGGATTATTGACAAACTCGATGACGACGAGCTAGAAGGTGTAATCGCACATGAATTGATGCATATAAGAAATAACGATGTCAAGCTCTTAATTATAAGTATCGTTTTCGTTGGTATATTCTCATTTATATTTCAAGTGGTTTTTAGAAGTATCTTGTTTGGTGGTAACACAAGGAGTTCTAGAAAGAAAGACGGTAAAGGAGGGCTTGTTATTATGTTGGTAATTCTTTTAGTATCAGCTCTAGTTTATCTCATATCGATCTTATTTAAATTCTCTTTAAGTAGAAAACGAGAATATTTAGCGGATGCAGGCGCAGCAGAAATGACCAAGAATCCTCTTGGCCTTGCAAATGCCCTCAGAAAGATATCGGGAAATTCAAAAATAGAAAATGTAAAAAATAACGATGTCAAGCAAATGTTTATAGACAATGGCCCCGGAAAAAGGACTCCAAGCTTTTTTAGCAGCATTAGAAGTATATTTTCAACACATCCCCCCATCGATAAGCGAATCAACTTACTAGAACAGTTTTAATTAAAAAATGAATAAAGCTTTAACCCCCTTTTTTATCACTCTATTTTTAATAAGTTGTAATGCCCAAAAAACTGAACGCATTGCATTTTATAACGTCGAGAACTTATTTGACACTATCAATGGCCCAAATAATGATGAAGAGTTTTTACCCAAAGGAAAAAAAGAATGGAACTCAGAACGCTACAACACGAAAATAGACCATATTAATCAAATTATATGCGGACTCAAAACTCCAATGCTTATGGGTTTGTGTGAAATCGAAAACAAGGATGTCATCGAAGACATCATTCATAACAATAAAAAACTCAAACATTATAAACCAATTCATTTTAACAGTCTCGATGCACGAGGTATAGATGTTGGGCTTATCTACAATACTAAGAAGCTTACCCTTCTCGATAAAGGGTTAATACGTTTTAACCTACCAGAACAAGATACACCTACATCTCGAGATATATTATGGGCAAAGCTGTCATACAAAAATGAGGTGTTCTATACGATGGTTAACCATTGGCCAAGTAGACGTGGCGGAACTGAAAAAAGTGCACCTAAAAGAATAAAAGCAGCAACTAAAGCAAAAGAATTTATTGACTCGCTACTTTCAATAGACATAAATACAAAAGTTATTTTGATGGGAGATCTGAATGATTACCCAAGTAATAGATCTGTAACGAAGCTCCAGGAAATAATGACATCGTGTATAACAAAAGAATCAAATCAATACGGTGGAACTAACAGCTACAGAGGCCAATGGAATATACTAGACCACATCATGATTTCAAATGGTTTTCAAAACATGAAGCTTCGAATAAAGCCAGAGTCAGGAAAAATATATTCTCCCGATTATTTGATCACTGAATACAAGGGAAATAAAGTTCCATTCAGAACATATGGAGGTAGCAAATACTTAGAGGGTTATTCAGACCACCTACCCGTATATATTGAATTGTCTTTGAAAAAGTGATTTTACCCTTCTAGATATCCAGGTAAACTAAAATATTGATATTCCTATACTCCCGAATTCTAGGGTCAAAAATCTCATCAATGACGTATTCGAAATACACTTTTCGTCCCTTCAAAGAATTGAAAGCGTTTTCAATATTCATTTCTGAATCTACATAGGTCAACCAATAATATTTTTGCTTCCTCCCTTCTTCATCTTTAATCGTAAAACAAACGAAAGGTTCCTCCAATATTGAAAAAACAACGCCCTCACCGGCAATTGTTCTGTATTCATCTGAACTTTCAGAATCATTATTAACTTCATCTTCTCCTGCGAGTTCAATCAATTTATCCGGACAAATACTGGCCATTTTGATTCCAACAAGTACGCCTAGCTCCTCTCCTTGTGAATCAATTCGTTTGAGATCTATTTGATGATCTCTGAGTAATTCTTCACCATATGGCTCACATGCATTTATCATGCATAGACCAAGACGAATATTACGATCTGATATTTTTAGATCAGGTGATAAACTATCAGCACAATTGCATGATGCTATGGCTATTTTCTCTAAATAGTCAATCTGAGCAAAAGAATAAAATGATGTAGCTAGAAATAATCCGAATAAATACCTTTTCATATTAGGTGAATATACTCAAGAAAAATTAAAGGAGCTAAACAATTAGATTCCAACCAAATTCATCTTCAATACGGCCAACCTTTACGTCACTAAGATATTTTTTAATCCTATTTGAGAGTACCCTTTCTTCAACAGGTGGTAGCATAAATTTCTCATCTTCAAAACCTATCATTGCAATAGGTGCAATAGTTGCAGCAGTTCCCGCACCAAATGCATCTTTTAAGGTTCCGTTCTTTGCAGCTTCTACAATTTCTTGAATCGTAACCATCCGCTCCTCTACCTCGACACCCCACATTTCAGCTACTTGAAGTACACTTCGCTTTGTAATACCTCTTAAAATCGTATCATGATTTTCATCAGGTGTTATTAGCTTATCTCCAATCTGAAAAACAATATTCATAGTTCCCGATTCTTCAATATACTTATGCTCCGCAGCGTCAGTCCAAACCAATTGATGGTAACCTTCTTTCTGCGCTAGTAAAGCAGGATACATTGATGCTGCATAATTACCTGCAGCTTTTGCCCTACCCACACCTCCAGAGGCAGCCCGCGTATATGATTTCTCAATCTTTACATTTACAGGCTCTGAATAATAATGACCTACGGGAGTAGTAATAATTAGAAACTTGTATGTTCGGGAAGGTCTAATTCCAACGAGCTCATCTGTCGCATACATGAAAGGTCGTATGTATAAAGAATGTCCTTCTCTTGAAGTAACCCACTCATCATCTAAGGAAACAAGCTGACGAATTGCCTCAACAAAAAGCCCTTCAGGAATCGAAGGCATACACATTCTTTGAGCAGATTCATTAAAACGTTTTGCGTTCATGTCAGGACGAAAAACACTAACCTTACCATCAATCGTACGATTAGCTTTCAATCCTTCAAATATTGATTGACCATAATGTATTGCAGACATTGCTGGATGCATCGTCAGGTTTGCAAATGGCACAATCTCTCCTTGCCCCCAAACCCCATCTGAATACTCCATAACAAACATATGGTCAGAGAAATTCTTGCCGAAATCAAGATGGTCCCAATCAAAATATTTTATCTTTGAATCAGAAGTCTTGGTAACAGGAAAAGTATGTTGGTCTATTGACATTAAATCTTTATTTAAGGGGTACAAAGATACGTTTAATACGTGGATTATTCAAGACCAAAATGCTCAAAAATTATACCTAAGTTCAAAAGCTAAGTGCATCAATGGATTCATCAATTAATATTCTTAAAAATGTTTGGGGTTTTGATGCCTTTCGTCCTGGACAAGAAGCTATCATTTCAGACCTATATGATAACCATGATGTATTTGCTTTGTTACCAACAGGTGGGGGTAAATCTATTTGCTATCAATTGCCAGGAATTGCAAAGTCTCATTTGACAATAGTCATCTCGCCTTTAGTTTCATTAATGCAAGACCAGGTAGACCAATTAAAAGAAAAAAATATTCGTGCTGCAGCCATATATGGAGGAATGAGTTTTCGTGAAATTGATATCACCTTGGACAATGCACGATTTGACGCTTACGATTTTTTATACCTATCACCTGAAAGACTTGAAACACCTCTATTTATTGAACGATTTAAAGCAATGAAGGTCTCTCAAATCATCATTGATGAGGCACATTGCATATCTCAATGGGGGCATGACTTCAGACCTTCTTACAGTCGTATTTCAGCGTTAAGAGAGCTGAAGCCAAAGATTTGCTTTGCTGCGTTTACGGCTACGGCAAATGAACGCGTAAAAAAGGATATTATTGAAAAATTAGGGCTGAGAAACGTAAAACTTCATCAAACCTCGTTTCGGCGCAAAAATATAGCCTACAGAGTTTATAATTCAGAAAACAAGAAAGCCCGAACACTCGAGCTCTGCAATAGCCTTAAAAATAGTTCCGGTATTGTTTATTGTCAAACTCGACGTAGTGTTAGAGAAATTCATTCTATGCTAAGCAGCGAGAATCTTAAATCCGAAATGTATCATGGAGGAATGAACAATGACCAGCGTAAAAAGGCAATGGGTCTTTGGATGCAAAATAAAACTAAAATCATTGTTGCTACAAATGCTTTTGGAATGGGAATTGACAAGCCCGATGTTCGATATGTCATTCATTACGAGATTAGCGATTCTATTGAAGGCTACTTTCAAGAAGCTGGGAGATGCGGACGCGATAAACAAAAAGCCATTGGCTTCGCCTTATATAATAGCAAGGACTTAAAAACATTTAAAGATAGCATTGGTATTAAATTTCCTAAAAAGAATGATATTACAAAGCTTTACAGCGCTTTATTTCAATATTTCAAAATTGCCTTTGGAGATGGTAAAGACCAAGTAGTTGAAATAGTGATACAGGATTTCGCAGAACAGCATGGAATAAAACCAATACTGGCGTATCACGGACTTAAAATTCTTGAACTAAATGGTGACCTTTCGTTGTCTGAATCAATATTCCATCCATCCAAAATCAAAATGATGATTGGCGTTTCTGAACTTTATAATTTTGAAATCCAACATGAAAGCCTGAAAGATGTTTCACAGTTTCTGATCCGAAAGTTACCTGGTGTATTTGATCATTATAAAAGACTTGACATAGCTCTTATTTCTAATACCTTGAAAATTAAAGAGCAAGAGGTGATAAAAAAACTTAAATCCCTGCACACTTATGGTGTTTGTGATTTCATGCCGGCTTCCACTAAGCCAACTATTACTTTTTTAAGACCAAGGTCTCAAAACGATACATTTCTCCTACACCCATCTGTTTATGGTATAAGGAAACAAAATTATATTGGCCAAATCGATACCATCACTGAGTTTGTTGAAAGTAAAATTTGTAGAAGCCAAAGTCTACTGTCATACTTTGGGGAAAAAACTGAAACATGTGGTACATGTGATATATGTGTTCGTAAAACGAATGATTCTAGTGAATTGACCGAGAGTATCTTAGAACAATTAAAAAAGAAAAGTACCATTGCTACACTCATGAATCAGCTTGGCGCTTCTGAATTGGAAATCACCGAAGCTCTAGATTATTTACAAGCCGAAGAGCTCATTGAGTGCTCTAAACATGAAATAAAAAGACGATAATAACTATTCTGATTTGCAAGGCGTTTGGCGACCATTTTCAAGATAACACCTCAAAGATGAGGACAAACCCTCTACATAATCAATCTCGCCTTTTACAGCACCACTCTTATAAAACTCCGTACTCGTTTTCACAGGTAATCCATTTTCATAAAACATTTGGACCATTAATTCTCCTCCTTTAAAAAATGTTTTCGCCTCTCCATTTTCCAAACCTTCAATCATCATTACCTCATATTCGAGTTGGCCGTCTTCGTAATACAACGACATGGTGCCATTCATTAGGTCATCTTTGTAATTAACGACCTTCATTAAATTTCCATTTTCATGCCACATTTTGAACAGACCATTTGCTTCTCCTTTGATAATCGAGGACTGCATCTCTTTAGCCCCTGATTTGTACCAGGTCTTATAACTTCCATGCCGCACACCTTCCTTAAAACTTTCAACAAGTCTAATATTACCGTTTTTATGCCACTGCTTGGCTACTCCATCACTCAGACCATCTTTTAAAGTTAAAAGCGCACTAAGTTCTCCGGTTTGGTAACACACTTTTATCATACCTGAGTAAGACTCTGGAACTTCATCAAAATAGTTAATGGCAAGCGCATCAACGTCTTCACATTTTGGCGCTTTTTTTTGAGCTGCCAGTGTTATTGGAATTAAAAAGAAAAGAAAGATGAATCGCATAGAAGAGTATTGAATCCTTAAATATATGAAATCAAAACTAAGTGACTTTATCAAAACCTAGGGATACATTCGATTACCGCGCATAATCATAAAAGCACCCAGAATGATCAGCACCACATATAGATGTCCATACGGGATATGTTTTAGGGTTTCTAGCTGACTAGAATACTGACCATATAAACTTTGAAACCCCCACGCCAGTAAAAAACCTGATAAGATGACCAATACTCTTCCAGTGATGGTAATAAATTGTTTCATATTAGATGTAACACTTGCCAATAATCGCGGCGTAATTTGAGTAGAATAAAAAAATTATTTTTTCAGATCTATTATCAAACCACTTCCTGTACCAACGACCTGTGGCATTTTCCCATCCCATCTTTGAGCTTTCAAATACTCTATGTATTGCGAAGATGATTTTAATTGTTCCTGCTTTATCTTAATTGACTGAGCTTCGGCAGTGGCCTTGATAATGGTTTTTGCAGAATCTCCTTTTGCAGTAGCTATCTTTGCCTCAGCCAAATACGTTTGTTCTTGTTTCTTCTGTTCTGCCGTAAGGTTCTTTTGCTTTTGAGTTTCTTTATTTGTGATTTCAGTGGCAATATTCTGAGGGAGGTTCACATCAGCAATTTCAACATAATGAAAGACAATAAAATTTCCTTTAAAATCTGCGATTAATATTTCTTCTATTTCCCCTTCCAATGCCTCTCTTTTAGAAGAGTAAACTTCCTGATAAGTATATCGACCAACCACATCTTTGATTGCCCCTTTCACCTTGTCGTCAATGAACTGTATATAACCGACACCATGTTTTAGATGAAGCTTCGCTGCATTTCCTTTTTTAACAGAAAAATTTACAGCTACCTCAACAGATATATCTGTTCCATTAACGTCCATGACAGTCGATTCATAAGATTTAGATTGTTGAAGAATATTGTAGGTGATAATATCATTCCAAGGTGGAATAAAATAGGTGCCCTCTGTATAACTAGATTCAATATCGACACCTCCGCCATATGGGCGATAAGCAAAGCCTTCTTCACCTGGATTTACATCCATCCAAGACATGAATAAAATGATTATGACAATAAGTCCTGCTACACCTAACCCTACTGATTTTAAAGTACTTTGAAGATTCATTTTTCGTTTTTTTCTTTTATTAAATAATTGTATGCATAATAGATTGTAATCACATTAACCGCTAGGGCCAATACTTTTATAATCAAAGGCAACTTTATGATATATCGAACTGTAACGAGAATGACAATCGCAATCAAAAAGTAACCCAAAATTCTGTAAAGTGTTACTTTACTCATAACTCTGTTTTTTTTAAGAATACTTCAAAAGGAATGGTTTTTATTTTTTCGAAGCCGTCGGTAAAGATAGTTATTCACGAAACAAACTCAAATTAAATTGAAACCATATTGTGTTATTGAAAGGGAGAGATTTCTTGATGCATACGTATTGCCTTCCGCGCATAATAAAAGCCAAAAATAATGGACAACAAGAAACCCATTATAGAAGTACCCTCGTCAAGACCAGGATGCATGAGTACAAAGTCATATACACCATGAAGTAATGAAGCAAGCAATAAACCGATAAGGGCATAATTCTTTTTACCAAAAAACTTTTGCACCCCCATATAATAACCCATAATTACAGCAAAAGCAGCGTGCATAGGCACTGCAGTAAACATTCTAAGCCAAGCAGTTTGTACCCCCGACTCTGCTACATATAAAATGTTTTCAAAAGTTGCAAAACCCATCGAAACCATAACGCAGTAAACGATACCATCAAAGGGCTCATTAAAATCATCCTTCTTGTAAGCATAATATCTAACAAAAATAAACTTGCTAAATTCTTCAACCAGGCCAATTCCAATTACACAAGAAATTAAAGAAAATAAAAAATGTGTACTATGAGGCTCAAATCCAAATATAACACGACCAAGATAGGATAAAAGCAAAGTTGGGACAACGCTTAAAACACCAAAAAGAAAACTAATTACTAATAATTTAATCGGTTCTTTTTCGTATTTATCTTTAAAGTAGATATACATGCAAATTGCAATACCAGGGGCAATTGCTAACCCAAGAAGATATAAGCTCATATGACTATTTTTAGATTACAAGTAAAGTACAATTAAATTTTGTAGATTTCCTTATGCGTTTTCAATTATTCTTTTTCAGCTTTTGGATATTTATTAGCCTAAATGCTCAACACCAACTTGTTGTCAAAACCGAGTTTACTCAACTTTTACCATCAGTTGCAAATTCCATTCAATATTTAAGCGATGATTATTATTTAATCGAAGCAATCAATACTATTACCATAAATAAGGATTGGGAGTTTTACGTTAAACCTAAAACTACAAGTAAGCACATCAGCTTCCATACCAATGAACTAATAATCCGAACCAATACCCTACTCACTCAAGATCAGGAAAGAAGCCTAAGTCTCTTTGGTGAATATCAAAAAAATCCACACAACAAGAGGCTTTACTTAATAAAAACGAAGGATCGAGAAATTGATGCGGTAAAAAATAAACAAACAAGAATACAACAACTTGAATTTATTAAAACCGCTCAAATCAATCAATACTTCACCCTTAGTGACTGCTCTAACGATCCGCTATATGAACGTCAATGGTATGTTGAAAATACTGGGTCACCAATTCAGTATAACGGAACTCCGGGTGCCGATATTGGGGGCGTTGAGGCTTGGGAAGTATCAAAAGGCACAGATGTAATTGTTGCCGTCCTTGATAGTGGTATTGACACGCTACACCCTGAATTTTCTTCTAGGCTGCTTCCTGGATTTGATGCCTTCGCAACAGACAGTATAAATACATCTGGTTACCCTTTCTTAAACTTCGACGAAAACGCCCATGGAACCGCTTGCGCTGGAATCATTGGCGCAGCAAAAGACAATGAAATTGGAATAGGTGGCATCGCTCCTGAATGCAAACTTGTCCCGGTAAGAATCTTCTTTTATATCGAGCTCAACAACCAAATTGTTCCTTTTACAAATATGAATGCATTACTCACTGGTTCAGCATACTCTTGGAATACCATCGGTGCTGATATCATCAGTTGCTCTGCCGGATTGACCCCCGAGTTCATCAATCTTTTAACTATTGATACCACACTTTGCAATGAAGAACTTCTATTAGCGTATAATGAAGGTCGTAATGGAAATGGCACAATTATGTTTTTTTCTGCAGGTAATGAAAATAGCCCAAATGTACTTTGGCCTGCAAACATGTCCAGAACTATAGCTGTTGGTGCGAGCGACATGTGTGATACTCGAAAACGTCCCAATGATTGCTCGGGAGAAAACTGGTGGGGCAGCGACTATGGTGAGACGCTTGACTTTGTAGCTCCAGGCGTCAAAATTGCAACATGCGACATAACAGGTAATCTTGGCTATTCCTCCAATGATTATGCCCTAACCTTCAATGGAACAAGTGCAGCATGTCCTATTGCTGCAGGTGTTGGAGCCCTTCTCCTATCTGAAAATCCAGAACTAACAGCGAATGAGGTTCGACATCTGTTAAATGTAACAAGTGAAAAAGTGGAGCCATATGCATACGACAGTTTAAATGTTGATGGTTCTTGGAATGAGGAGGTTGGTCATGGTCGGATAAATGCATACGAAGCCTTAACACAGGTTTTTAATGCCAATACCTCTCCTAAGTATGCTGCTCAATCATTAACCATTTATCCCAATCCAAATCAAGGCCTAATAAATATTAAAGGCTTGAATTCAACAAGCACATTTGTAATCTATGACCTCATGGGTAAAAAACAGCATTCAGGAGTTGTAACCATAAATAATTCTGAGATCCAAACAACAAATCTAAAACCTGGTATATATCACCTAAATTTAAGAAACCAGGTAATTAAATTCGTTATGCTGTAAATGCATGTAATTGGAGAAAATGAAAACAATCATGAGGAAGCCAGACTTTCCATGAAAACAACTCCATTCGCATTTATTTGTTCAGCATTAATTATAGGAATCTTAAGCTCTGAACAGAATGTCACAATCGCTTTTTGGAGTTCTGTCTCTATTTCACTTTTGGTTTTAGGTTTTATATTACATCTTTTCAGACCGAAAGAAAACCTGCATTATTTTATTTATTTTCTTTTTTTATTTGCACAATTAGGGTTTCTAAATAGTCATATTCAAAAAACAAAAAACACCAGTTTCACAAGCCCACAAAATTATACTTCACAATGCCAAATCATTGAAATATCCTCGAACGGGAAAAAATGGAACAAAGGAATCGCATTAGTAAAAGAGTATAAAAAAAACACCGAAAATATATCGAATGAAATAAATGAAAAAATTCTATTCTATACGGATTCATTTAGCAGTAAAAATCTCAAAGAAGGCGATTTAATTGAATTAAAAAGTCAAATACAGCCAATTTTGAATAAAGGAAACCCCGGTGAGTTCAATGCAGTTTCATTTTGGAAAAACAAAGGTATTCGCGCTTTAACGTTTTTCACAAATTTAGATTTTAATATTTTATCTCGGACTAAATCAAATTTGAAGCAAGACATTAAAACAAATATTCTCGGAGAATTTCAAAAATGGCTACCTAAAAAACATTTAGGAATGAGCAATGCATTGTTTCTAGGAGATAAATCTTTTCTTAATCAAGAAACAAGAAATGCATTTAGTGCAGCAGGAGCTATGCATTTATTAGCAATATCCGGATTACATATTGGTTTATTTGTTTGGATTATTTTTTCATTATTACGTTTAGCCCCCAGACTTTTCACGAGAAGAATAGCTCTTTTAGTATCGCTTATATTTGTTTGGAGCTATGCATTTCTAATAGAGTTCCCTCCTAGTGTATTACGATCCGTTTTAATGTTTAGTATTTTGAGTATTGGCTATTCATTTAAGGGTAATAAAAACCAACTTAACATACTCTTCTTTTCAGCGTCAATATTGCTACTTTACAACCCCATGTATCTTCTTGATATTGGTTTTCAGCTTTCATATTCTGCATTAATTGGGATTACATTATGCTATAAGCCACTAGTAGATTCTATGAAGCTCAATAATCGATTTATAAAATACACTTGGAATATATCCGCACTTTGTTTATCAGCGCAATTATTTACATTTCCGTTGTGCCTTTTTTATTTTCATCAATTCCCAAACTACTTTTTAATTACCAATATTGGTGTTGCTCTCTTTTCTGGCTATGTTATTGGCCTTGGTTTACTGTTTCTATTGACTTCAAAGATGTCAATAATCGCAAGTTTAATCGGAATCTTATTTTCATTTTCGCTAACGACACTAACCCTTTTTGTAAAAAAAATAGAAAGTTTACCTGCCTCAGTATCCAGAGGTTTTGAATTGAATATTTATGACTTAATTTATTTAATTGCACTATGCATAGGATTATATTGGTTTTCATTAAAAAAAAGGAAACCGCTTTCAGGAGGTGTTATAATGTTAATAATTGCCTTATCAATTAGTGCAAAAAGATTTCAGCAAATTACTCACGAACATTTTGTCCTATTTAATACCAACAAATTTTCATGCGCCTATTATGACTCCAAAAACATATATTTCTTCCATGACAACCTAAAAAAGAATAAAATAACAGCTTTACTTAGAGATTATGAAAGCGTATTTCCTGGGAGTATAATTATCTCTAATATCGGAAAAAGCAACTATGAACTACGATCAAAAACACACTCCATTGTATTTAATAAAAATAACAAGAAGATGAATTTAGCTATAGATAATCAGGACTATGAAATCATATACACACAATATAAACAGCCGATGAAAAGGGTAAAAACAATTGGTATGCCTTGGGTTGAAAATACAAACATAAGATTAAACAAAGCTTATTTTTTCGATTTTTAAAGCCAATTATCCACTAAGTTTTATCTTTACAAAAAATCCGCGCATGAATACTATTTGCCCAAAGGAATGTAAGCTAAAAATGAATGAAAACGACAACATAGAGTTGATTGATATTCGTGAGGCTTTTGAATACGAATTTTCAAATATCGGCTGTAAACATATACCTATGCAAACCTTTTTGGATAATGCAAATGATCTAGATCCTAAAAAAACATATGTATTAATGTGTAAAACAGGTCAAAGAGCCTCTGCACTAGCTAACCTTCTCAAATGTGAGAAAGGTTATAAAAACATTCAGGTAATGGAGGGTGGTATTACAGGTTGGCAACAGAAGAATGATCCAAGCTTAATTATTGAATAAATGGATTTAATCAATCAACTCATCGACTTCATTCTACATTTGGATGCCCACCTTTTCGCTTTAATTATGGACTATGGAAATTGGATTTACCTGATCCTATTCATGATTGTCTTTGTAGAAACAGGGTTGGTTGTAATGCCATTACTTCCCGGAGACTCTCTTCTTTTTGCAGCGGGCACTTTTTGCGCAGGTGTCGTACAACATGGACAAACTGCTGAACTGAGCTTATGGATTGTGATTCCATTGCTGTGTTCGGCAGCATTCATAGGAGATAACTTGAATTATTACATAGGAAAAAATATAGGACTTAAAGTAATGCAATGGAAAATAAGGGGCAGACAAATTGTTAAACAGTCCTACATTGATAAAACTCAGGCATTTTATGACAAGCATGGACCGAAGACAATTATTCTCGCAAGGTATGTCCCTATCGTAAGGACCGTCGCTCCGTTTGTCGCAGGCGTTGGTAGAATGCAATACTTCAACTTTTTAAAATACAGCATTATAGGTGGGATAACATGGGTGTTTGCTTTAACACTTTTAGGCTTCTTTTTTGGTAATCTACCTATTGTTCAGCGTAATTTTGAAACGGTTATATTCGGAATAATTGGACTATCCCTCCTACCGATGCTTATTGAATTTATTCGGGCAAAAATAAAAGCAAGCCAGGAATAAAATCAAAAATAAATTATGCGTGCATAATATATTTTTAGTAGATTTAGCAAAAAAACGCTTTCTAAAAAAAATCATATGAGTAATACAGCATATATTGTAGCCGGTTTCCGTTCTGCAGTGGGAAAAGCAAAAAAAGGTGGCTTTCGATTTTATCGTCCTGATGACATTGGCGCTTCTGTCATAAAACATCTTGTTAAGAGTATTCCAAACCTTGATAAAGAACGTATTGATGATGTCATCGTTGGTAATGCGACTCCAGAAGCTGAGCAAGGACTCAATATGGGAAGAATGTTGTCATTAATGGGATTAGACACGGACAAAGTACCGGGTATGACTGTAAATCGATATTGTGCTTCAGGTCTTGAAACTATCGCACTTGCCCAAGCAAAAATTGAATGTGGTATGGCAGATTGTATTATTGCAGGCGGTGCTGAATCTATGTCTGTTATGGCTATGGGAGGTTGGAGAATTGTTCCGAATGCTCGCGTTGGTAAAGAAAACCCAAATTGGTATTGGGGTATGGGACTGACAGCTGAAGCGGTAGCAAATCAATATAAAGTAAGTAGAGAGGACCAAGATGCTTTTGCCCTTCATTCACATGAAAAAGCAATTAAAGCCATAAAGGAAGGTAAATTCAAAGATGAAATTGTACCTATTGATGTTGAACACATTTTCCTGGATACTGAGGAGAAGAGACAAGTAAAAAATTTCACAGTAGATACTGACGAAGGTCCCAGAGCAAGTACAATAGAAAAATTAAATTCTTTAAGACCTGTTTTTGCGCAAGGGGGTTCAGTTACAGCAGGTAATTCATCTCAAACTTCCGATGGTGCCGCATTTGTAATGGTTATGTCTGAAAAGATGGTTAAAGAGCTTAATCTTGAGCCTATCGCTCGATTGGTTTCTTATGCTACCGTTGGTGTTGAGCCTCGTATAATGGGCATTGGTCCTGTTGATGCAATTCCAAAAGCATTAAAGCAAGCAGGACTATCCATGAATGACTTAGGGCTGGTCGAGTTAAACGAAGCTTTTGCATCCCAATCGTTGGCTGTATTGCGAGAAACAGGCCTCAATCCAGAGATCGTAAATGTTAATGGAGGCGCTATAGCGCTCGGTCATCCACTTGGATGCACTGGAGGAAAGCTTAGTGTTCAGCTCATAAATGAAATGAGAAGAAGAAAACAAAAATACGGAATGGTGACCATGTGTGTAGGTACAGGTCAGGGCGCAGCCGGTGTTATTGAGCTACTAAAATAATTCTTGAAATTCTTTTTTGATTATTTTCACGGCAATACTTGTTGGGAAATCCTCAAGTTGTGCAACAATTTCGAAAATTTTTTCTGAAAGATCTTTACTGGTAGACTTTTCATTCATTTGACTTCCGGCCATGTGAATCAGCTTAATAACTTCATCTTTTGAATTTCTTATAATATCCCAAGTAGCGGTCGAAATAAATATCTGCTGAGCCAAGTTATGTTCAAATTCATTCCGAACTGATTTCACCAATTCCGCCTGAAATAAAGCTGCGTTTAGATTAGGATTATGAACTCTCATAATCAGGCTGTTTGGATGAATGCGTTCTAAAAGTAATACTGACCGCTCATAGGCATCTAGCCTGCTTGGTAAAAAGAAATCTTGACGTTGTTTATGGAGCTCTGTTCTAAGTTTAACAATTTCTTTATCACCTTGCTTCTTTAAAAAGAGATAAACAATAATGACGAGTGAACTGCAACTAACAACTGTTATTAAAAATAATATCGAAGTGACCATATTCTATTTTTACAAATATACTTACCTTTTCAATTAACGTCAAAAGACAAATAAAGATACATTTGTATTCATGTTATTTTCAAATCTAGTTTAAATGACGCCTGTTCTAATAGTTTCGATACTAGTCCTTTACTTTGGTCTCCTCGTATCTGTTTCTTTTTTCACTTCAGATGCAAAGGGAAACGATGGTTTTTTTGTCGGAGAAAGACAATCACCATGGTATCTCGTTGCTTTTGGAATGATTGGAGCATCATTAAGTGGCGTTACATTCTTATCTGTTCCTGGATGGGTGGGTAATGAAAACAATCAGTTTAGCTATATGCAAGCTGTTTTGGGTTACTTCATTGGTTACCTTATCATCACTTATATCCTAATGCCTATTTATTACAAGTTGAACGTCGTATCTATCTATGAATATTTAAAAGAACGCTTTGGTGTTTTTAGCCATAAAACAGGAGCAATATTGTTTTTAATATCAAGAGTAATAGGAGCATCTGTTAGATTAATGCTTGTTGCTGAAGTTCTTCAAAGTATATTATTCAATGAGTGGGGCGTTCCGTTCGAAGCAACAGTTTCTATTTGTATTTTGCTCATTTGGCTATATACAAACAAAGGAGGTATCAAAACCATAGTATGGACAGACACGCTACAAACAGGGTTTATGTTGCTTTCTGTGATTCTAACAGCTTATTTTATTTCAAATGCATTACCAGTAAATGAAGGCCATAATATTATTGAACAAGTTTCTGATGGGCCTTATTCAAGAATTTTCTTCTTTGATGACCTATATGGACCCAATCATTTTCTCAAACACTTCTTTGGAGGCATATTCATTGCAATTGGTATGACTGGTTTAGACCAGGATATGATGCAAAAGAACTTAAGCTGCAAGAACTTAAAGGATGCTCAAAAAAACATGATAAGCATGGCCAGTGTTTTAATCATTGTCAATCTTATTTTCTTATTCCTTGGTGCCTTACTCTATATGTATGCTGAAACAAATAACATTTCATTCAATAAACCAGACATGTTGTTTTCGGCAATTGCAGGTGATTCCAACACCCCTTTATATATTGGCGTATTGTTTCTCCTTGGACTCATTGCGGCGGCATACTCTAGTGCAGATTCAGCACTGACCTCATTGACAACTTCAATATATGTGGATTTGACTCCCAAAAAAGCTAAAACTGAAGATAAACAAGTGGCTACAAGAAAGCTAATTCATATTTGTGTATCAATTCTAATAGTATGCGTCGTATTACTATTACATCATTTCACGGATGATTCTGCAATAGGTTTGTTAATGAAATTTGCAGGATTCACATATGGCCCCTTGATTGGTATTTTCTTTTTTGGAATTCTGACCAAAAGAAAAGTGAATGACAAATCTATTCCACTTGGTGGTATTATTTCGATTATTATTACTTTTTATCTTTGGTATTACTCTAAAGGTGCTCCGGGGGTTGAAAAAGGATCAACAGGTATATTAGGGGATTATAGCTTTGGATTTGAAATCATTATTTTAAATGCCTTTCTTACCTTTACACTGCTGCTCTTAGGATCGAAACGTAATAAATAACTGAAAAAATGAAGTTTAATTTAAGTGATTTCGGAAAACATAAATGCTTTGCACCGCTTAGCTTAACGAGACCTATTGCATGTTTAAGAATGGGTATTCATACCAATCTTGAGCGCTACAAATTATTACTACCTGATGCTTTAATCGGATTTGAAACAGAAACATACCTCAGTGAAAAATATGCACCTTTAGAATGCGACTTTTCGATAAACTCATGTGTTATACCGAACCCAGAATTCATTGCAGCAATACTTCACCTAGAAGATAATCAAAGTCTCTATCAAAATGAATTGTTACTTGCTAAGAAAGGTAATGGTCAAAACAAAATTGTTTATCTGGGAAAGAAGCTCATTATTATTGATGAACGCTGGGATCTTTTCATGATGAATAATGAAGTCCTAGAACTTGATTTTCATTATCTGACATCTCAAAGGAAAAGCATGGAATTGTCGGACTCTAATTTGCTGATCGGGCCATCCGAAAATCTATTTATTGAAGAGGGTGCTACAATCGAGGGCTGTACTTTAAATACATCAACAGGTGTCATTTATATAGGAAAGCATGCAGAAATTATGGAAGGCTCTATGATTAGAGGAGGTCTTGCGCTTTGCGAATCCGCAACCATAAAAATGGGTTCAAAGATTTATGGTGCAACTACCATAGGTCCTTTTTGTAAAGTTGGTGGCGAGATTAACAATGTGATTTTTCAGTCCTTTTCTAATAAAGGCCACGACGGCTTTCTTGGAAATTCTATCATCGGTGAATGGTGCAATCTTGGAGCTGACACTAATACCTCTAACTTAAAAAATAATTACTCAAATATTCGTACCTACTCCTATAAAGAAGCAAAAGAGGTCAATACTGGACATCAATTCATTGGTTTGAGTATGGGTGATTTTTCAAAATGTGCCATCAATACCATGTTCAACACAGCAACGGTTGTTGGCGTTTCATGCAATATCTTTACGGGAGGTTTTCCAAGCAAACACATCCCAAGTTTCTCCTGGGTTCATCATTCAGAAACAACCTTCAATAAGCTTGAAAAAGTTTTCGAATCTGCAAATAACATGATGTCAAGAAGAGGCCGGTCTCTTCAAGATGAAGATAAAAATATCTTAAAAGAACTTTCAATTCACCGTCCGTAAAAGCGACATTATTACTGAATTAACATTTTGGCATAAGTATTGAACCGTAAGGTATATTCCAATGAATCATTGTGAATAATATAAATTGACAACAATCAATGACATTATGTCATAATTAAAAGATATGAACGACCTATTTGATCCCTCCTTACTAAACTTATCCGGTCTTGAATCTGATGCAGAATTCATTCCTTTAACTACAGCGGAAGAGGAAGAAACTGTTAACAAACAAGATTTCCCTGAAAACTTACCTATTCTTCCACTGAGAAACAATGTTTTATTTCCAGGAGTAGTCATCCCTATTACGGTAGGACGCGACAAATCTATCAAACTCATTCAAGAGGCAAATAAAGGAAATAAAATCATTGGTGTTGTTTCACAAAAGGTTCAGGAAGAGGAATCTCCTGAGTTTTCGGACTTACATACTGTTGGTACAGTTGCACAAATTGTTAGACTACTTAAAATGCCCGATGGAAGCTCTACGGTCATAATTCAAGGAAAACGAAGGTTCAGAATGTTAGAAATGACACAAACTGATCCTTTTATGCGTGCAAAAGTTCAAATTCTCAACGAACAAAAATTTGATACTGCTAATAAGGAATTAAACATGATGTTTAAGAACATCAA
>JAKMFD010000195.1 GCA_022425625.1 Crocinitomicaceae bacterium
AGATCTAAATAAAAATTCAAAGAAAATTTATCGAAAAACCATTTTTTATCAACTCTTATATTAAGCTGATGAAAATTACCCTCTCTTAGCGTATTTAGTTGAGAGAAATCACGAACACCAATACCGTTAATGTCCCAGTTTTGTTTTAAACTAGATGTTGCAATATCATATGGCGTATATGGGGAACCTCCTGAAAACAGCCAACGGAATCCAATTTCCCAACCACTTTTAAATATTTTTACTCCTGTTAATGAAACAATATGCTTACTGTCCCATGCCGTAGGTATATAATTGTCATTTTTATCTTTAAATTCTGAATTCACAAGAGTGTATGCCAATATAGCATAGAAGCCTTTGATTAGCTTTTGTTGATATAGAAACTCAACACCATAACTACGTCCATTAGATATAGATTCTACCTCCTCATTCCCGACAACTCCAAAATCAGAACCTACATTTGCTAAACTTATAGAGTCATTCAAGGAAAATGGATATCTAGAATAATTTTTATAGAAGCCTTCAAGTGTGAAACGAGATTTCCAGCTCGTTAAATACTCCGCTCCAATAACCGCATGATCCGCTCTAATGTATTTAACATCATTATCTCGATTCGTTAAGGCTCCATCGGCATCTCTATATCCCAGAATGGTATAGGATGGCAATTGATGATATCGTGAGAGGTTGGCATTAATAGACCATGATTTAGCCAATCTGTAGCTTAACGAGAAACTTGGAGAAAGCTGCTCAAGCGGATTAGACAAGCTTGAAGCATAAGAACTAAAATCGGTGCGTAATCCTAAAGAACTTGAAAGTTTATCTTTAAAATATGCCTTACTTACTTGAGAAAACAATGCAAACTTGCTCAAACCAAGCGTGGATTCATAATCAATAACAATAGGAAATCCTTGTACCGTTATATTGTTGTAAGTTGAATTGAAATACTTTGCATATTCATAGCCTAAACCAGCATTGATACGCCATCCATTTTTATTAAATGTATGCTCAAACCTAAACTTATTTTCCGCCTCAAACGAAGCATAATCAAGCAATAGATTCTCCGAAGATTCAATATTATCCTTATAGCGGATAGACGAGTTATTCAACATATTACGGCTCACTACAATGTTTTGATAAGAATTCTTAGAATAATGCAACCAATTCATTCCCACCGCATAATTCCATTGCTTCTGAAGTGGCAAATTGTTTAAAATGAAATTATTCGATTCAATGACGTCAGGATCACTTATATTATCATTAACGGAGGAGTTCAAATTAAAATCATCGATGGCCCCTAAACCAATAAAAGAGATTTTATTTTTATCATTGACCTTAAGATTTACCTTGTATTGAAAGTCATTGTATGTAGGTAAAATAGGAAGTTGAAGCGCTGCAAATAAAAATTGCAAATAAGATCTTCTCGCAGAGAAAATAAAATTGGCCTTCTCCCCTAACGGACCATCTAAAGTTAATGCCGCATCACTAGATCCTAAAGCAAAATTTGCTATTAATCCATCTTCATTTCCTTCCTTTTGTTTAAATGCCAATACTGAACTTAATCCATTCGCTCGATTTGATGGGAAAGCACCTGAATAAAAATCGACCTCACGAATGAAATTGACATTTAATAATCCAACAGGACCACCACTACTTCCTTGGGTGGCAAAATGATTAATATTCGGCACTTCAATTCCATCCAAATAAAATTTATTTTCACCAGGAGAACCACCTCTAATGATAATATCATTTCGAAAAGTTGCTCGAGAAGCCACGCCGGGAAGTGCAGCAATTACTTTACTAACGTCCCTATTTGCGCCTGGCAATCTTTCAATCTCTGTTGCATTGAGTGTTTTTAATGAAACCGGTGATTCTTTGCGTTGAAGAAAAGGAGATGCCTTGACAACAACCTCATCCTGTTCAATAACAATCTCATCCATTGCAAACTCTAAGGATTGTACTCGGGTTTTAGTTATGGTAACTTCATTGATATAGAAATCATTAAAACCTGAAGCAGAAGCGCGAAATGAATATACTCCTGGTGCTAGGCCCTTGATTTCAAAACGACCATTTGCATCGGTTAGCGCACCTTTTGAAATTCCTAGCACAGTGACCTTTGCAAATTCAACGGAATTATTATTCAGCTTATTAAAAACTCGTCCATTTAGCAATGTTCCTTGCGCAAAAACATATAGTGGAAATATGGTGAATAAGGCTATTATAAACTTCATTGTTGTATTTTTTTGAATAAACAACAACGGAGGAATATAGTTTAGAATTAACTCATTTTAATGAAATTCCTAATGATTTCTTTACCAAAACTTGATAGAATTGACTCCGGATGAAATTGCACACCAAAAAACTTCTTTTCCTCAGAGGAAATAGCCATAATAGTTCCATTTATCGACTTCGCACAAATATATTCTTCAGGCAAATCAACAACACACCAACTATGATATAATCCGACCTCAAATTGTGAAGGCAAACCATGAAACAAAGCATGTGAATTGTTAAAATCAACCAATTCAGATATTCCATGCTTCACAGATCCCATATTTTCTAATCTCCCACCCATAAAAACACCTATGGCCTGCATGCCAAGGCAAATACCCAGGACAGGAATTTTATAGACACAATAATTTAGAATAAAATCAATGTTCTTTTTTTCAGATGGCAATCCTGGACCGGGAGACAAAATTACGTGAGTGTATTTTGATAATGAATCCTCATTGATTTCAGCGTCGTTACGCACAACATCAACAGAAACATCCTGAAGCTCTATGTAATGAACAAGGTTAAAAGTAAATGAGTCGTAAAAGTCAACCAACAATATTCTCATAAGATTTTTTGTCGTTTCTTTGTAAAATTATAAAACCTTGTAAAAGTTTGTTGCTCAAATATGAAAAAAGCAATTGATATACCCAATGCACCGACACCAGTTGGATCTTACAGTCAAGCAATATTAAATAATGGAACGCTTTTTATAAGTGGTCAAATTCCAATGGATCCCGTCACGAAAAAAGTAGAACTTCTTTCAATAGAAAAAGCAACACACCAGGTATTGAAAAATATTGAGTCCTTACTAAACGCGGCGCAAATGACTTCCGACGATGTTGTTAAGTGCAGTATTTTTCTAAAGGACATGAACGATTTTGAAATTGTCAATTCGATTTACTCAGACTTTTTTCAAGGAGTCTTTCCTGCCAGAGAAACCGTTCAGGTGGCGAGATTGCCACTTGACGTAGCTATTGAAATATCCTGTATTGCCTCTAAATAATGGCTGCAAATAAGACATATGATTTATCGGTTATCATTGTAAATTACAATGTAGAACACTTCTTAGAACAATGCTTAAATTCTGTTTTAAAGGCCAGTCAGAAAATCAATGTTGAGGTTTTTGTAGTCGATAATAATAGTTCTGATGGCTCGATCGAGATGTTAGAAGAAAAATTCCCGAATGTCATCTTGATTGCCAACAAAGACAACAAAGGATTTTCTAGCGCGAATAATCAAGCGATCAAAATCGCAAAAGGAAAAAACATTTTATTGCTAAACCCCGATACTGTCGTTGAAGAACGAACCTTTGAAAAGGTTATTGATTTTATGGACTCTCATGATGATTGCGGTGGCTTAGGTGTAAGAATGGTAGATGGAAAAGGGGATTTTTTGCCAGAGTCAAAACGTGGACTCCCTACTCCATTGGTGGCTTTTTATAAAATATTCGGTCTTTCACGTATTTTCCCAAAATCAAAGAAGTTTGGTGCATATCATCTCGGCTACTTGGATGAGTATGAAATCAATCAAATTGACGTTTTAAGCGGTGCTTTTCTATGTATTAGTAAAAGTGCACTGGAAAAAGTAGGGCTCTTGGACGAAACTTTTTTCATGTATGGTGAAGATATTGATTTCTCTTACAGAATTACTCAAGAAGGATTTAAAAACTACTATTTCCCGGAAACAACGATCATTCATTATAAGGGTGAAAGCACAAAGAAAAGCTCCATAAACTATGTCTTTGTATTCTATAAAGCCATGGTCATTTTTGCTGAAAAACACTTTTCAAAGAACAATGCCAAAGTTTTTTCATTGGCTATACATCTTGCAATATACTTTCGAGCTTCTTTGGCCATATTTAATAGGTTCATAAAATTCTCTTACCCTTTTATAATTGATTTATCAATTATACTATTTGGACTGTTTCTACTAACAAATCATTGGAAGTCCGCAGATATTCACTTCCCAAAATTTGTTTTTAGTTACTCCATACCCTTATACAGTATAACCTGGCTATTGTCTGCTTTATTTTTTGGCGTATATGATAAAGAGCCCAAAAGAACAGCAATATTAAAATCTACACTCTTCGGTACCGCATTAATTTTATTGACCTACGCACTACTTCCTAAAGAATGGCAATTCTCAAGAGTTTTTATTTTACTCGGGGCACTTTGGGTTGTTTCAGCACACTTCATAAAATCATACATGCTAAACCTCATGAAGTATGATCAATTTAAATATCAAAATTTGATCAAGAAGCACTTCATAATCTGTGGTGATTTTGATGAATCTTCAAGAGTAGAGGCCCTACTTAATGAAACCTACCCTAATGTTGGACGCATAGAAAAAATTGTAGCCGATCAAAACCTAAACAGTCAAATCAGTAAATTACTATTTAAAGAATCCAAAATAGGATTCAATGAGCTTATATTTTGTGCGAAAAATATTTCACCTAGTGAAATCATAAGATGCATGAATCAACTAGCTGGACAAGACCTTCATTTTAAAATTGCACAACCTGACACAAGTTTTATAATCGGAAGTGACTCTATAGAAACCAGAGGGGATCTATATACTATGAAAATTAACACCATAAAAAGGGCTGACAATTTAAGATCAAAAAGACTTTTTGATCTAACGGTTGCAAGTTTTGGCTTGATATCAACGCCTTTCCTAATATGGTTTTTCAAGAATAAAACGAAATTGGTCCAAAATCTTTTCACGGTATTGAGAGGGGAAATTTCAATCGTTGGCTATTGTTCAAATAATGAAGATATCAGTGAAAAAAAAACAAGCTTACCATCTTTGAAAAAAGGACTCTTAAATCCTTTATCTGGCAATACAGTTAACGACCACAAAATCATAGATCAAGTCAATATTAATTATGCCAAAGAGTATTCAATTATCAAGGACTTACATGTCTTGATAAAAAAATGGACATATTTAGACTTTTAACTTCTTTGCTTTATCATTGTTTTTTATCTTTACGGCTTAAAGTTGAAGCAAATTAAATGGCAGAGATAGAAATCCGTCTCCCCAAAATGGGAGAAAGTGTTACCGAAGCTACAATTACAAATTGGTTAAAGAATCCAGGAGATAAAGTTTCAATGGATGAACCATTAGTTGAGGTTGCAACAGATAAGGTTGACAATGAGCTTCCTTCTGAAGCTGAAGGAGTGTTAGTAAAACAATTTTTTGAAAAAGATGAGGTTGCACAAGTTGGAGATGTAATCGCAATAATATCTTCAGATGTAAATGCCACTATTGACGATACTCCAACACCAGAACCAATTGTAGAATCAGAGGTTTTAGAAAGTATTGAGTCCAATACGATTGAAACTTCAACCAATACAAATCCAAAACAAAACGGTTCAGAAAGTCTTCGTATCTCTAAAAATGGTTCGAAAGGTCAATTCTTCTCTCCCCTAGTTCGAAGTATCGCTGAGAAAGAAGGGATTTCACAATCAGATCTTGAAAATATTGCAGGTACGGGAGCAGAAGGTAGGGTTACTAAGAAGGATGTGTTAGCTCATCTTACAGGAGCTTTAAAAACAACCCCTCAAATTACACCAGTTGCTGATGCGCCAAAACCAGTTGTCCAAAAAGATGCTCCAATTGTAATCCCATCAGGAGAAGACCAAATCATTGAAATGGACAGAATGCGAAAGCTGATCGCAGAGCATATGGTCATGTCCAAACAAGTTTCTCCGCATGTTACATCATATGTCGAGGCAGATGTTACAAACATTGTAAATTGGAGAAATAAAATTAAAAAAGCTTACAAAGAAAGAGAAGGTGAAAATTTAACCTTTACCCCTATTCTTATAGAGGCGATTGTCAAGGCCATAAAGGACTTTCCAATGATTAACGTATCCGTTTCAGGAACCCAAAT
>JAKMFD010000019.1 GCA_022425625.1 Crocinitomicaceae bacterium
AAATAGGCTACAGCTACGATATTACTGTTTCTAAGTTAGGAAACGGAATATCTGGTGGTTCCCATGAGGTTTCCCTAGGTTTTAATCTAAAGTGTAGAAGAAAACCAAGAAACTTTAGAAAGATATCATGTCCTTCTTTTTAGGATTTTGTAACTTTTGATAAATTTTGAATTGTATATACGTTAATTATAGTTGACCATGAAAACTAAAAATTACATTAAAATAGCAAGTTTTTTCAGCGCGGTAATCCTTTTGGGTGCATGTGCCAAAGAACGATCTACATCGACAGGTTGGGAGTATAACAACTACCAAAATGGCGGTTTTGAGAAATTTGATGCCAAAGAGCAGGAAACAGGTCCAGGGCTTGTTTTTATTGAAGGTGGAACTTTCACGATGGGAAGTACTGAAGAAGATGTTATGGGGGATTGGAATAATAGCCCTAAACGTGCTACGGTTTCTTCTTTCTATATGGATCGTACTGAGGTAACAAATTTACATTGGACAGAATACATGAACTGGATGAAACGAGTCTATTATAAATCTTACCCGCATATTTATAAAAAATGTCTTCCTGATACCCTCGTTTGGAGATCACCTCTATCCTACCGAGAAAAATTTGTAGATTATTATTTGCGTCACCCATCATACAGAGATTATCCTGTTGTTGGTGTTTCTTGGTTACAAGCCAATGATTTTTGTAAATGGAGAACGGACCGTGTTAACGAGGCTATCCTCGTTCGAGAAGGTATCATAAAATGGCACTTTGCAAACACATATGATCACGAAAATTCCGATGTAGGTGCTGCGAATAGATCGAATTATGCATCAATGACTTCTTCGCCAGAAAATATGTTTTCAACTGAAAATTATTTGAATGGAAACTATAATGTTCAAACAGGTTCACCAAATAAAAACAAAAAAGGAGATACCTTAGGACTTAAAGGTGGTTATACATTAGATGATGGTAGCTCTAAAGCTCCTATGCTCGATGCAAAAACTAAGAAGCCTATTCCTAGAGATCCATACCAACTTCAAAATTACGATCCGGTATACGCAAATGAGTCTAGATTAGGTTCAAGAGCTGTAAAAATGGAAGACGGAATTCTTCTTCCAAAGTATCGCTTACCGACTGAGGCTGAGTGGGAATTCGCTGCTTTAGGTTTGATTGGTAACCTTGACCCAGATTCGGAAAATATTGATTCTCGTCGAATCTACCCTTGGGATGGTCACTATGTTAGAAGAAAAGAAGACCAATGGGCTGGTGCAATACAAGCAAATTTCATCAGAGGTAATGGTGATTATATGGGTGTTTCAGGAGCTTTAAATGATGGGGCTGATGTAACTGCTCGAGTTGATGATTTTTGGCCGAATGATTATGGTTTATACCACATGGCTGGAAATGTTTCGGAATGGGTGATGGATGTTTATCGTCCAACATCTAACGAAGAATCTGAAGATTTCATGCCATTTAGAGGAAATGTTTACACGACGCAATTGCTTCGTCCTGACGGATTGTATGATAAGCCAGTATTAGCAACTGACAATCTGTATGATGTATATGGAATGAAGGAATACGTTAACGAATTTGCAAGAGCTAAGTATCTATCCCTGACTGGTGGTACAAAAGCTGTTAATGATCTGAATAAGAAGAATGATCCTTCCTATGTGTCAAACTACATCAAGGAAAATCCTAATCAATACGTTGACTTTAAAGTTGAAAGTGGTAACATTAAGGAAATGAATGGTCTGTGGTTGGTTCTTAAAGATGATTCAGTAAAACTTAATGCAAACGCAGAAAAGTTAAATGGAATTAAAAAACCATTTACGTGGGAAACAAGCGATGCACAAATCATGGGAGGCTCTAATCAAGACACTAACGTTGTGGTCTCATTCCCGAATGCTGGTGATTTCGCTATAACTTTGGTTCAAGAGAACGACTATAAAGAAACAAAGAAATTCAAAGTTTTCGGTAATAAGAAAGAATTTGATGACTACATAAACTATGTAAACTCAACAAGAGGACAGATACTTGGTAATTCAAGGCAAAATCCGCGTAAATTTCAATTCAACGCTCCAAAAGATGGATATGTTTATGGTTACAACAAGTATTCTAAGAACGATAGTATTGAATTCAGAGTTTTAGATGATATCAATGGTGTTCTAGATACTGCCATTTATTTGTACAACCAAGGTAATGCCACAAAGGCTTCTCACTATTTGGAAGTGGCTTTGTTTGGCAATCTTCACAAAGCTGATGTGCTAGCCATGGAAGATTATCGCAAGGGACACTTTGAAGGTAAAGTATATGGTGATGCCAATGAGGAAATAAAAATTGGTGTTGATGAAGACAATGCTGATGTAATGGTGGAGGCTACTCCCCTATCTAAAATAGGAATATACTACATTGACAAAACCTTTGAAGCGGGGTCGAATGATCCATCTAAACAATTTCTTGTTGAAGGTAAAATTGTAACAACAAGTGTCTTTAGTGACGATTATTTAGAATATCGTTTTAAAAATTACAAACAGGATCCGAATATCACAGCCTGGATATTGACATTGAGAAATGGACTTACCGAATTCGTCAATGAGACCAGAGGTCAACAACGTTGGAGAAATGTTACTGAAGATGAAAATGCTGGTAGATTAAATTATAGAAAGGATGATTACATTAATTATTTGGATGGTGATTTAGAATCTTCAATTTATTATAACAACCAGAAAAAGATTGATGATATTAATAATGGACGTCGAGATCCAAAACAAGCCGTATACCAAAGTGAATTTGAAAACTTTGATCTCAAAGGTAGCGAGGTTAATGTTGGTGTAAGCGGATGGCCTACAACACTTGTTTCGGATAAATCAAGAGTCTATAAAGGTGGTTCATGGTCAGATAGAGCGTTCTGGTTATCGCCAGGAAGCAGACGTTTTCTTGATGAGGAACAATCAACTGCTATGATTGGATTTAGATGTGCTATGGACAGACTTGGTAGCACTAGAGCCAACTCTAAAAAGAAATAGATATTCTTTAAAGATATCCTGAAAGCCCGTAGTGATACGGGCTTTTTTTTTACATATTTGTATATGGAGCAACTCTATGAATTTTTTAAAGAGACATCTGGGATTTGTACCGACACTCGAAATATTGAAAAAGATTCTTTTTTTGTAGCCTTAAAAGGAGCGAATTTCAACGGAAATAAATTTGCTCTTAACGCCCTTGAAAAAGGTGCAAAATACGCCATTGTTGATGAAAGTAAATACGCGAATGATTCAAGAATATTTTTAGTTAACAATGGTCTTGTTTTTTTGCAAAATCTAGCGAAGTACCATAGGTCAAAATTTGATATACCAATTATTGGAATCACAGGAAGTAATGGCAAAACAAGTACCAAAGAATTAATAGCTACTGTACTAACTCAGAAATTCAATACCCTTTCGACTAAAGGTAATCTTAACAATCATATTGGGGTACCCCTTACATTACTCCAAATGAATAAGGAACATGAGCTTGCTATAATTGAAATGGGAGCCAATCAGCACGGTGACATTGCTGAACTTTGCGAAATAGCCTCCCCTACCCATGGAATCATTACGAATATTGGAAAGGCTCATCTTGAAGGTTTTGGAGACCTTAAGGGGGTTGTAGAAACAAAGCGAGCACTTTATACGGCCGTTCAAAGTGTTACTGGGACAATCTTTTACAATGAAGATGATGATTTGTTAAAATCTTTACTTAATAGCACCACAGAAAATATTAGCTATGGTAGGCAATCAGCAGCTATTCAAGGTGATCTGGTTGAGTTAAATCCTTTTATCAAAATGAGCTGGAAAAGTTCAAGGTATACATCAGAAATACTTCAAACAAATATGATAGGGAGCTACAATTTTTACAACTTCCTTGCTGCTATTTGCATTGGTTATCATCTAGGAGTACCTAACAACTTGATTTCTCAGGCCGTATCTAATTATCAGTCAAAGAATAATAGATCCCAAGTGATGAATACGGAAAGAAATACTTTGATTATTGATTGCTACAATGCAAATCCAACAAGTATGTTATCTGCTTTAGAAAGCTTCAAAGAATTTAAACACAAAAATAAGATTGCAATTTTAGGGGATATGATGGAACTCGGTGAAGATAGCCACCTTGAGCATCAAAAAATACAAGCATTCTGCCATGACTATGGAATCAAAACGATTCTCGTTGGTTCGATATTTAAAGCTATGAACGATTTGACTGGGTTTGAAAATGTGGAAGATTTAATTGGGAATTTACCCAAACTGAATGGAAGCGCAATATTGTTAAAAGGTTCCAGAAGCATACAATTAGAAAAACTAATTCCGTATTTATAAGTGTCGCTTAGCGAATTAGATTTATATGTCCGAGAATAATCTTTCGCTTTTCAGATTGTTTTTCTTTGTATTCTATGCGGAAAGTATAAGTCCCTATTGGAGCTTGCATTCCTTGATAAGTTCCATCCCAACTACTGATAAAGTCTGTTGCTTCAAAAATCAACTCTCCCCATCGATTATAAATTTGAACAGAAAAGAAGTCTTCATCTATTCCTGTAGAGATCGTTGGATACCATGAATCATTTAGACCGTCGCCATCTGGTGTAAAGCTGTTTGGAGCAAAAATAATTGCATCTTGATTGACGTTGATATCTAATTGTAAACTGTCTGTGCATCCTAGCTCAGATATACCGAACAATGAAACAGTAAAGAACGTTTCGTCATTCACTTCATATTCTACTAGATTCGGATTGTATAAAGTATCAGAACTTCCATCGCCGAAATCCCAAAAATAACTTTCTGCACCAGAAGAATTATTGGAAAAAACAACCTCTGAAGATCCATATGATATTTGATTTGTTGATGCAGAAAAATCAATATTTGGACTTGGAAATACACAAATTAAATTTTCCATATTCATAATACCTGGGCAACCATTAGGCGTCTCCGTTACAAGCGTTACGTCATAACAACCCTCATTTAAAAAAGTATAACTCATATTTTCACAACCACTAAAAGTACTCCCATCATTTATAGACCATGTACAGCCTGAGGTATTTGATGTTGTATTAGTAAAGACAACATTTAACGGAGCACAACCTGAGGTTACATTAACATCAAAGGTGGTAATTGGCATTGCATCAACAGAAACTATGATTGGTTCTAAATCCGTTTGACATCCATTAATCGTATACATAACCTGATATGTAGTTGTGGTGTTTGGGCTCACAGTAATCGTTTCAGATGTTTCGTTATTTGGCAACCACAAATATTGACCTCCTAAAACAGATGGAATTGCAGTAAGCACAACACTCTCACCTTCACAAATACCTTGATTTTCTGTTGACAAAACAGGTTGTTCCGTAACTGTTACCTCAGCACTCTCTATACTGCTACTACAATTATTTAAAGTATAGGTAACCGTGTAATTTGAAGTTACCAGAGGGTTAACCTCAAGAACAGATTCGTCTTCTATATATCCTGTCCATTGAAAGGAACCACCACTGGGAGAGCCTTGTGCGTTTAAAACTCCTGTTTGTCCCGCGCAAATACCTATATCAGCCACAAATAAATCGGGAATAGGGTTGACGATAATTGATGCTGTCGTCAGCTGACTTAAACAACCATTTAAGGCATAAATCACGCTGTAGGATGTAGTGGTGTCAGGGTTTTCTGTTATACTCTGTGTGTTTTGGCCCGAAGAAGTCCAATTAAAAGTTCCTCCTGTAATCGAAGGTTGCGCAATCAAAGTTCCAGATTCACCATCACAAATTGAAACATCTTCAAGCGTAACGACCGGCGTGGGAATAACCTCAACAAATGCTTCAACAGTATCTGAAGGACAACCATTTAATGTGTAGCTTAAACCGTAGGTTGTACTTGATTGTGGAAAAGTAGTAATTGTGGGTTCGATTTCCCCATTAGGAAACCACTCAAAAGAACCTCCTGGAAGCGAAGGCTCACCCGTCAATGAAACAGATTGGGATGAACATATTGAGTTTACTCCGGATATACTAACCACAGGGGTAGGAAGTACAGAAATTATTGAAGTTGCCGTGTTACTTTCACAACCATTTAAAATATAATCAACAGTAAAAACTGCATTTGATATTGGTTCTACAAAAACACTCGAATTCGAACCTAAATTATTAGACCATGTATAAGTCCCTCCTGGAATAGATGCCTCAGCAACAAGCTCAATCATATTACCCGCACAAATAGTCTCTGAATTAACACTTAAAACAGGAAAAGGAATTTCTATAATTTCAATTGAATCTTGTACCGAGCAGCCATTATCACCGAAAGCCGTAATATAATAGGTTCCACCTTCATTAATAGTAATTGTTGGTTGAGTACCGATACCATTTGACCATTCATAATTGGATGCTCCAGACGCAACAATATCTATACTGGTATTATTACAATCCAATGTATCTGAACCTGATATGTTCTGAAGTATTAAATTAGGGAGCTCAAAGTTCGCTGTAATTATTATAGTAGTTGAATCAATACATCCATTATTTCCTATACCTATCACGGAATATTCTCCTGGATTTGATATGGTTGTAGAAATATTTTGAATTGTATCATTCCAAATATAGCTATCTGCTCCCGATCCAAATAGAACGATTTCAGGCTCATTACAATTGAGCTCATTTGTTGAATTCGTTATATTATCAATATCCAACAACGGTGGATTGATATTTTCACTAATCAGAATATTCATTTGAAGTGCGCAGCCATTCGAATCAAGATAATCAACAATATAATTACCCGGGGTATTAAATATATTCCATGAGGTATTTGGAGAGGTACCGCCAGACCAATTAAAAGCACTACCGCCTTGTGCATTAACCTCTATTTCTGTAACCAAACAATTCAGTTCTGCGCTGCCAGAGGCATTCTCAATATAAGCAGGTTCACTACTTAAGGTTTCATTGATTTCTACCAAAACAGAATCCTGACAGCCGTTATCATCTGTCAGCACACCTGAATAACTTCCGGCTTCTAGCCCCGAAGCATCCTCAGAAAACAAAGTGTTGTTCCAAACGACATTGTATCCGGGAACTCCACCTGTGATCGTCAAGTCAATTGCTCCAGTTCCTTCAGGGCAAAAAATATGTTCAACTGAAGTTTGCATTTCTAATGGATTGGGTTCTAACACTTCCTGAATCATTTCATTCATACAACCGTACTCGTCCATAATTGACATCGTATGCATTCCAGAATGTACCATAAACTGATTGTTCGACGACATAGGTCCACCATTCATTCCATACATGATGTTTGTTCCTAAAGTATTAACTTCAATCATTCCCTCTTCACCATTACAGCTTATTTCTTGAATCATTTGAGCACTTGAAAATTCAGGAAGTGGAAGAATCTCAACAAAAATTTCTACTGACTGAGCGCATTGACCAGGATTAGGAGTGAAAGTGAAATTCTGAATTCCAACCTGCTCAGCGTCAATAGTACCAGACCATGAGCCTGTAAATCCATTGTTTGAAATATTGGAAAGCTCAGGAACTGTCTGATTCAAGCAAATAGGAGGTATCTCGTCAAACTCAGGTATTTCATTAATATGAGCCAAGATGTATGGAATGTCATCAAAATCATTCCAGCCCTGCGCATAAGCACGTGATAAAGGAACATCCGAAACGCTGGAACTTCCTAAAATATATTCCCACTGACCATTAATTTGCTTCCAATTTGAAATACCGCCCCAAATCCCGTCATCAGCCTCATTAAAATAAATATTTAAATCTGCTGGTCCAGAACCTAAA
>JAKMFD010000031.1 GCA_022425625.1 Crocinitomicaceae bacterium
CGTCAAAAAATTGAGAGCTCTGCTCCAATTCGAACATATCTCCATCTATTCGATAATCACTACGAAGGGAATCATAGGGTGCCCAAAAATCATTAATTTGAGCTATAACCTTTAGCGGTAATGCTGCAAGAAAAAAAAGGATGAAAATAACCCTCATACCAAACAAAACTAATAAAAAAAGGGGCGCAATGGCCCCTTATTAATATCGCATGTTCAAACGAACTTATAGTGCGTTCACAAAATTTTGTAAACCTGATTTTAGGTTCGCCGCTTTATTGTTGTGAATAATATTTTTCTTCGCAAGCTTGTCAATCATATTGAAAACACCTGGAGCTAATTTTTCAGCGTCTTTTTTCTTCGTCGCCTCTCTTAACGCTTTTATCGCATTACGAGTTGTTTTGTGCTGGTATTTATTCAATACCCTTCTTTTCTCATTGGAACGAATCCTTTTGATTGCTGATTTATGATTTGCCATTTTCTAAATTTAATTTCATTATTAATACTGTAGCCCATAGGAGAATCGAACTCCTGTTACCAGGATGAAAACCTGGCGTCCTAACCACTAGACGAATGGGCCAAAAAGTAGCCCGTAGGGGAATCGAACCCCTGTTACCAGGATGAAAACCTGGCGTCCTAACCACTAGACGAACGGGCCATTAAAATCTCAAAAGTATATTTTGAGAGTGCAAATATAGGGTGAAATTCTCTAATAACAAGTGTCAGTATTAATTTTTTTGATGTCTCATTTATATCATATTCTCCTAAAATTTATACACTTTTGAAATCTAAGTCCACTTTAATTGACAAATCAAGAAGAAAAAATAACAATCTGGTTCATCATTAACCCAATTTCTGGAGGAAAAAGCAAAACACGTCTTATAAAAAAAATAGAGCGTTATCTCGATCTTGCGCGTTTTAAACATTCAATCTACAAAACGGAATATAAAGGACATGGGAAAGAAATTGCCCAGAATGCCGTTGACCAACAAATTGATTTGGTATGCGCTGTAGGAGGTGATGGGACAATTCATGAGATTGCGGGGCAATTGATTGAATCAAAAACCGGACTGTGCATCATTGCGAAAGGGTCAGGAAATGGTATAGCAAATCATTTAGGGATCCCGAAAAAGATAAAAAAAGCAATTTCAATTATAAATAAAGGTTTAATTGCACAAATAGATACGGTGGCTGTCAACGATTCTCACTTTATAGGCACCGCGGGATTCGGAATTGACGCACTAATTGCAGAGCAATTTTCCAAAGATCCTAAAAGAGGATTAAAAACTTACATTAAACATTCAATACGTGAATTCATAAATCTTAAACCCATTAAAATTCAAATTGAATCCGATAGGCACAAACAATCCGTTCAGGCTTTCATGCTATGTATAGCAAATACCTCCGAATTTGGAAATAGATTTAAGATCTCACCAAAATCAAGTGTTCGAGATGGAATGTTAGAGCTCATTATCGTAAGGCCCTTTCCAAAATGGAAAGGTGGTATCATTGCAGCCAAAATATTTAGCAGAAAAGCGTATCGGTCAAAATATATTGATATTATATCGGTAAGAGAAGGTCAGCTAGAACTGTCTCAGGAAATTGCACATTATGATGGGGAATTTATTACCGCCCCTTCAAGGATTTCCTTTAAGGTGCTTCCAAAAAGTTTAAAAGTGATGATTCCAGAAAAAAAATTAAGCAAAATATAACGACAAAGTTACTTTTTAAACAAAAATCAAAATCCCTAATTTTGACCTAATAATTAGCATATGTTCTTTATTCTTTCAAAAGTACTTTCAATGTTACTATCCCCTTTTTTATGGGTGCTGATCAGTTGGACTTGTTTTGCGTTTATTAAAGTAGCAAGAGTAAAGAAAATAATGCTGTGGACCTCAATAATTCTTAGTGTTATCTTTTCAAATGGTTGGATTGCTGGAAGGTTCGTTGCGTTATGGGAGGTGCCAGGCGTGAGCACTCAAAAAATAGCTGTTTATGACTATGGAATTGTTCTTTCAGGTATGTTTGAATACAATAAAGATTTCGATAGGCTGAGTGCAAGAAGAGGTTCTGACCGATTGTGGCAGGCCATACAACTTTACCATCTTGGCAAAATAAAAAAGATACTTCTCTCAGGAGATACTGGATATGTTTTTAAAAAAGGGCTACATGAATCGACACAGTTAAAAAAAATGCTCATAGCTCAGAATATCCCAGCAAATGATATATTGATTGAGGAGAAATCAAGAAATACCCATGAAAACGCCAAAGAAACTGCTCTGTATATAAAAAGAAATAACCTTAATAAAAAAACCTTTCTTTTGATAACCTCAGCAATTCATATGAGAAGAGCTCAAGCATGCTTTTTAAAAGAAGGTGTGCATTGTTCTAGCTTTACCACAGATCACTATAACGTTAATGCAGAATCTTTCTCACCAATAAGTTTGATTCCAAGCGCCGATGGTTTTTTAATGTGGCAAAGAATTGTGAAGGAATGGGTTGGCACATTAATGTATCGAATTTCAGGATATATATGATACAATATTCAATACCAGACGGAAAGCTTAGCTATGATGCTGGTTTTTATAATAAAAAAGAAGCTGATAAACTGTATGAAATGCTAATGTCTGAGCTTGCGTTAAGACAAAATGATATCGTTATATTCGGAAAAGAATACAAAACGCCAAGGCTTGAAGGCTTTTATTCAAAAAATGGTGAACGATATGGCTATTCAGGTAGACGAATGGAATCAATACCATTCTCACCAGTTTTAAAAACCATTTGCAATAAAATAGAATCTAAAACCTCACAAAAATTTAACTCCGTACTGATTAATTTATATCGTGATGGACAAGATAGTAATGGCTGGCACTCGGATGATGAAAACGAGCTCGGAAACAACCCCTTCATTGCATCTCTTAGCTTCGGTGAAGCGAGGAAAATTCAATTTAAGCACAAATCTAAAGGATACAAAATGGAAGAAATATTGACCCATGGAAGTCTTATGCTCATGTCGGGTTCATTACAAACCTTTTGGAAGCATCAAATCCCAAAAACAAAAAAGAAAAAAGAAGCTAGACTAAATTTAACGTTCAGAAATATTATTGGTTAAGCCAATCAATATCTTTTTTTAGCAAGGCTAATGTTTCCGATTCTTTTGAAGCTTCCTTGGGAATATAATTATAGGACCAATGTGCTATAGGGGGCATGCTCATTAGAATAGACTCTGTACGACCTCCGGAATAAATGCCAAATTTAGTACCTCTATCGTGCAGTAAGTTAAATTCTACATATCTACTGCGTCTAAGCATTTGCCATTGAATTGCTTCTTTATGATTTTCAAGTGGACTCGTTTCCTCAAGCTGCGCCGCGTAAAGCTCAGGGAATAACTTTCCAAGTGCTATACAAAATTCAAAAACTTCAGTTTTGGTCATTTTTTCGGAGTGACTTAAATGGTCAAAAAATATCCCTCCTACACCTCGAGTTTCATTTCTGTGCGGTAAATAAAAATAATTATCCGCCCACTTTTTAAATTTCGGATATAGCTCCGTATCATATTGATCACATAAATGTCTCAATCCATTATGGAATTTATTGGCTTTGATTTTATCAATGTAAATTGGTGTCAGATCAATACCCCCGCCAAACCAATAAGTATCATCATCCATTTCAAAGTATCGAATATTCATGTGAATGATTGGATGACTCGGACTTTTTGAATGCAATACGATGGACACTCCGGTTGCAAAAAACTCAGAACCCTCTAGTTTTAACTGTTGCGCCATACTTTCGGTAACTGGTCCATGAACCTCAGAAAATGCTACGCCACCTTTCTCAATATAATCTCCTCCGCTAACAGCACGGGTCACACCACCGCCACCTAAGTCACGATTCCACTTATCAAACAAAAAATGGGCTGAAGCATCTACGTCATTTAATCTTTGACATATATACTCCTGAAGTGCCCTAAATGAAGACGCAATATCGGCTTTTGTCATGGAGCTATGGTTTTCTCTTCCAAATCTTTAAACTCTAGCATAAATGCTCCGCGATTGATATGATTCACAGAAGATGTATCAAATTTGAATTTGTGAACCAACCCATTGTCGAGGGTTTTTCCGTATAAAGCGTATAAGAACATATTCAATGTCGCATCAAAGCCTAGACAAGCCATTTTCGTTAAATCAGAATTATACTTTACACGGTAAACTTTATGTATTCTTTTCAATTCGCTGTTATGGTAATCTAAGAAGGATGGATTTGGAAAACGATACCCTTTCTCGTTTTCAATAGACTTCAAAAATGAAGAACATTTTTTCCATTCCTTCATTCCATAAACTTCAACATGCTTCTCAGCAATAGAAAATTGAAGTAACTCGTCAATTTTAGGAGAGCACTTTGAGAGTAATACATACAATGTTTTAAGTCCTTTTTTTCGCGCGAAATAAGTGTAATTATCAAAATTAGCCTCCTGTATTTTAACGGGCAAATCAAGATACTGAGTAATTCTCAAAAACTCATTATAAACTATTTGCTCAGTGGAATCATTAGTTTTGATTAAAACGATTTGAACTGAATCCCTTTTACTCAAATGAGATGCCATTACTGTAAGTAACGAGGTCGTATTAGGATTCATGAAATAAGCATTCTCATTTTCAATTCCAATAGCATGATGATTCGCGAGAGGATATACAATCTTTACATTTTTACCTTCCGCCCAAAAAGATAATTCTTTCGACATTTCGAAATCGAAGGGTGCATAGATCAAATCTGCCGAGTCCAAGCCTCCATTTGAGAGAAGGCTATCAAATGGTTCTGATTTTGATAAATAATCAATAAAACGAAAACTACCACGGACTGGGAACTGCTTTAAAGAGTCAATCGCCATTAATGCACCCATATAGTACTCCGTGGCATAAGAACGGAAACCCTTTGTATCCAAGGTGTCTAAATTGAATGGAAGCAAGACGGCAACATTAAACTTTTTATCAATTTTTCCGCTGTCACTTATTAGTAATGACAAGGCGGTATCTTTTTCAAAAACATATGGAGGCCTCGGATTCAGTTGCAATTCTTTTTTCAAAGGAATGGTAATGATTTGTCCGGGTTGTAATGCAGAATTCTGCAAATTATTTCTTGCCAAAATCAATTTTATAGGCACCATGAATCGTTTAGAAATCGAATACATAGTTTCACCGGCTTTCACTTCATATTCGATAATTGAGTCATTTAAAATGGTATTGCTTGTATCTAATTCATCAACTATGGTTGTATCTGAAAGAATTTGTTGTGATCTTAAGGGAATTGGTAAAATTAAATTCCTAACCACAAGTTGCTGACCTCTTTTCAAACCATCAGCTAAGGAGGGATTGTGCGACTTTAAGGAATCTATAGCAACACCATATTTTTTTGAGATACCATAAAGTGTTTCTTGTCTTCTAACCGTATGATTGACATTATGATAGCGCACAGGAATATATAACAACTGGCCTATTTCAATGTTATCTGATATTGAATTTGAATTTTGGATTTTCTCTACTTCGACTCCATATATTTGCTGTATGCCATAAAGCGTCTCTCCATCCGCAACAGTATGCATGTAGTACTTTACACCTGCCCGCTCACCGATTTTTGCATATTTCTGACCAAAGCTTTGAAAGCCTAAAATCAAAAATAATACAAGCAAAAATCTTTTCATTCTATTCCCATTCAATTGTTGCAGGTGGTTTTGAGCTGATATCATAGGTTACTCTATTTATTCCTTTTACCTGATTTATGATTTTATTAGATATCAAAGCCAAAAAATCGTAAGGCAAATGGCACCAATCTGCTGTCATTCCATCCGTGGAATATACTGCACGCAATGCCACTGCATTTTCATAAGTTCTTTCATCCCCCATTACACCTACGGATTGAACTGGTAAAAAGATTGCTCCTGCTTGCCAAACATCATCGTATAAGCCATGTTCTTTCAATCCTTGGATAAATATATAATCAACCTCTTGCAAAATGCGTACCTTTTCTTTAGTTACATCTCCTAATATACGAATTCCAAGTCCTGGTCCAGGAAATGGATGGCGACCTAAGATGGCAGGATCAATATGCATTGAATGTCCAATACGGCGCACTTCATCTTTAAATAACTTTCGAAGTGGCTCGACTACTTTTAAAGACATATAATCCGGCAAGCCTCCCACATTATGATGTGACTTGATTGTTTGTGATGGCCCTCCAGTTGCAGAGACAGATTCAATAACATCAGGATAAATAGTACCCTGACCAAGCCACTTTGCATCTTCTACTTTCTTAGACTCCGCCTCAAAAACATCTATGAACACCTTACCAATTGCTTTTCTTTTGAGTTCAGGATCACTTATTCCATCGAGCGCCACATAAAACAATTCTGAAGCATTTACTCCGGTTACATTAAGACCCATGCCTTGATAAGATTCTAAGACTGAATCATATTCATTCTTTCTTAACAATCCATTATCAACAAAAATACAATGTAAATTACTTCCTATTGCCTTGTGCAAAAGTACAGCTGCAACAGATGAATCAACCCCTCCCGACAAGCCAAGAATAACTTTATCTTCACCTACTTGTGCTTTTAATTGTCTACAAGTTTCATCTACAAATGAATCAGGTGTCCAGTCACCTGAACACCCACAAATATCGACAACAAAATTCTTTATCAATATCTTCCCTTCTGACGAATGATATACTTCAGGATGGAATTGAACTCCGTAAGTCTCCTCTCCCTCTACCATATATCCTGCGACATCTACTTCGGGGGTTGATGCGAATATTTTATAATTACTTGGTACCTTTTTTATCGTGTCACCATGAGACATCCAAACCTGCGAATTGACTGTCAATCCATTTGATATTGGGTATTGATTATCTACTTTAGACAAAATAGCTCGACCATATTCTCGAATGCTTGAAGGCAAAACCTCACCTCCATGGTTTTGAGCAAGGTATTGCGCACCAAAACAAACCCCAAGCAATGGGAGTTTCCCTTTAATGGCCGATAAGTCAGGTCTTGGAGATGCTTCATCAAGAACAGAAAATGGGCTTCCAGATAAAATCACACCCACGATATCTTCACCAATTTTTGGGACCTTATTCCAAGGATGAATTTCACAGTATACATTAAGTTCACGAATACGTCTCGCAATGAGTTGTGTATATTGAGAACCAAAATCAAGAATTATTATTTTTTGATGCATGTCACAAAGATAAGCCGAATAACAATTCCACTACATTTCTTGACCAAGAATAATTTTATTTTTTTCAATACAATTTTAACAAATCGAATACATTTTGGGTAATTGTCGAATTGGTATACTTTTCGTTTCTTTTCATCCTTTAATTTGCTTAAATTTGCCTTCCGCAAATTAGACTGTAGCATGATTCAAAACTTTTTAAAAAGACTCATCGGAGATAAAAATCTTAAAGACCAAAAGGAATATAGCCCTTTTGTTGAGTCTACAAATAAAATATACCCGGAAATACAAGCCCTTTCTGATGAAGGATTGAGAGATGAAACAAAAGGTTTCATTGCTAAAATTGAAGAAGAAAAAGCGAGCCTTGAAGAAGAGCTCAGTAAGTTAAAGGCAACTGCTGAAGACTTTTCTATTTCCGTTCAAGATAAAATAGAGATTTTCGAAGCTATCGAAAAACTTGAGAAATCAATTAACGAGCGTATTGAAGTTTCCCTAAAAGAAATACTTCCAAGAGCTTTTGCTGTTGTTAAAGAAACTGCATCGAGATGGTCCAGTAATGGTCAGCTAACGGTTAAAGCGACTGAATTTGACAGAACACTTGCTTCGCAAAAAGATGGGATTACGATAGAAAATGAAAATGCAATCTGGCATAATCAATGGACTGCTGCGGGAACTGCAGTTTCGTGGAACATGACACACTATGATGTTCAACTAATGGGAGGTGCCGTACTTCATAAAGGAAATATTGCGGAGATGCAGACTGGAGAAGGGAAAACACTTGTCGCAACGCTTCCTGTATATCTAAATGCTCTTGCAAAAAAAGGAACACATGTCGTAACTGTGAACGACTATCTTGCAAAACGTGATTCAGAGTGGATGGGACCGTTATACCAGTTTCATGGTTTAACCGTGGACTGTATTGATAAGCACAGACCAAACTCTGCGGAGAGGCGCGCGGCTTACATGGCTGACATTACCTTTGGCACAAACAATGAATTTGGATTTGACTACCTCAGGGATAACATGGCAGGCTCTGTAGAAGATCTTGTGCAACGCAAACATCATTTTGCAATCGTTGATGAGGTCGATTCTGTCTTGGTTGATGATGCCAGAACACCGCTGATTATTTCTGGGCCAACACCAAAAGGAGACGAACACGAATTCCATGTTCTAAAACCGAGAATAGAAAGAGTTGTTCAAGCCCAAAAAGCTTTTGTACAGCAATGTATGGTGGAGGCAAAGAAAAAGCTTAGGGTAATTAATGAACCCTCAAATGATAAAGCTCAAGACAAGAAAGACCTCGAGGAAGGAGGTATTGCCTTACTACGTGCATTTAGAGGTTTACCAAAAAATAGAGCCCTCATTAAATATTTGTCGGAGCCCGGTATCAAAGTAAACCTCCAGAAAACGGAAAACTTTTACATGCAGGAACAGGGTAAACACATGAAAAAAATTGATGCGGAGCTCTTTTTCACAATTGATGAAAAAAACAACTCCATTCAACTCACAGATAAAGGAATTGATCTTGTTTCGGGCAATGAGGAACGTGACTTCTTCATTATGCCAGATATCGGTGCCGAAATTGCTAAGCTTGAAAAAGAGAACTCAAATAAAGAAGAGCTCATCGAGAAAAAAGATACCCTGATTAGAGAATACTCTATCAAATCGGAAAGAATTCATTCGATCAACCAATTACTTAAAGCCTACACCCTATTCGAAAAAGAAGTTGAATATGTAGTAATGGATGGTAAAGTGAAAATTGTTGATGAATCAACTGGACGGATTTTGGACGGAAGAAGATACTCTGACGGATTACATCAGGCTATTGAAGCCAAAGAAGATGTAACCGTTGAGGCTGCAACGCAAACCTATGCCACGGTTACCCTTCAAAATTATTTCAGAATGTATCACAAGCTTTCGGGAATGACGGGTACAGCTGAAACTGAGGCTAAAGAATTCTGGGATATTTATGAGCTGGATGTTGTGGTTGTACCAACAAACAAACCAGTTATAAGAAAAGATGAAGACGACTGGGTGTTCAAAACGGCGCGCGAAAAATACAACGCTGTAACCGAAGAGGTTGAAAGACTCGTTGCTGAGGGAAGACCTGTTCTCGTGGGAACAACAACTGTGGAAATTTCAGAACTTGTAAGTCGATTGCTTCAAATGAAAAAAGTAAAACACCAAGTTCTAAATGCGAAATACCATCAAAAAGAGGCCGAAATTGTCGCAAACGCTGGACACGCAGGAGCAGTCACTATTGCTACAAATATGGCAGGACGGGGTACTGATATTAAGCTAGGTGAAGGTGTAAAACAATCTGGCGGTCTTGCTATAATAGGAACGGAAAGACATGACTCTCGACGTGTTGATCGACAGTTAAGAGGTCGCGCGGGTCGACAAGGAGATCCAGGCTCTTCGAGATTTTTTGTCTCATTAGAGGATGACCTAATGCGTAAATTTGGTTCCGAACGTATTGCAAAACTAATGGATAGGATGGGGTTAAAAGAAGGCGAAGTTATTTCAGCTGGATTGGTATCAAAATCAATTGGAAATGCACAGAAAAAAGTAGAAGAGAACAATTTTGGTGTTCGGAAAAGATTGCTGGAATATGATGATGTGATGAATTCACAGCGTAAAGCCATCTATAAAAAGAGGAAAAATGCATTATTTGGAGATCGTTTAGATATAGACGTAGATAATATGTATTACGACCTTTGCGAGAATACGGTGTATAATAATGACAACTCGAATTATCAAGATTTTGAGCTGAGTTTGATTCGTTTGTTAGGGATTCAATCTCCGGTAACGGCTGAAGAGTTTTCAAACGTTTCCAAAGCGGAGCTTGTTGAAATGGTCTATGAGAGAACCCGCTCTAAATACGAAAGAAAATGTGAGAAAATTGCGGAAAAAGGAATGCCTCAAATAAAGCACGTTTATGAGACCATGTCTGAAAAATACAAGAATATTGTATTTCCTTTATCAGATGGTAAACGGGAGATGCGGCTTATTGTTAATCTAGAAGAAGCTTATAGTTCAGAAGGTAAAAATATTAGTAAGGCCTTTGAAAAGAATGTGATCCTATCAAAAATTGATGAAGAATGGAAAGAGCACCTAAGAGAAATGGATGATCTTCGTTCAGCCGTAAATAATGCCACATATGAACAAAAAGACCCTTTAGTGATTTACAAACTTGAGTCCTATGAACTCTTCAGAAGCATGTTAGGAAGACTCAACGAAGAAGTTGTAGAATTGTTAATGAAGCTAGACATTCCAGAACAACAGGAAGTTGAAAGCACCAATAAAGAGGACAAGCAGAGCAATTACGGTGGCTCTAAATCGAGCAGTAGCAATACTCAAATTCCATCAGGACGTGAGGGCTTTGATGAAGCAATTAGAAATTCAGCTCCGAAACAGGAGAAAAGCCAACCCATACTTGCCGCTCCAAAGGTGAATAGAAATGAGCTTGTGAAAATATCTAATGGTAAGGAGACAAAAGAAATTAAATTTAAAAAAGCCAAAAGTTTATTAGATACAGGCCTTTGGCATATCGTCAAATAATGAATGTAACGACAGCGCCAAGCATTGGTATTATAGGCTCTGGTAGAGTTGCTAATGCTATTGGTTTTCTTTTCCATTCAAAAGGAATAACGATTAAATCTGTTTTTAGCCGAAATCTCGATTCAGGCCATAAACTCGCCAAAAGACTCCAATGTGACTTTGTTGATTCTATTGAACAATCAAAAGCGGACATTCTAATATTATGTGTTAACGACGATGAGATTTTTAATGTGCTACAAAGTATCTCAATAGATCAAAAAGTACTTTACACTGCAGGAAGTATTTCGCTTGAATCTCTGGGTCGTAATAAATGTGGTGTTTTTTATCCATTACAAACATTCACGGCGCATTCACACAAAATGGACAATGAATTCCCAATGTTAATTGAGGCGAATGATCCAAATCTATATGAAGACATGATCGAACTTTGTAAACAAAGTGACTTGCACTTTGAACATTGTAGTTCAGATAGAAGAAAGCAATACCATTTAGTAGCTGTACTGCTCAATAATTTTGTAAACCACATGGTACACATTAGTCAAAGTGAGGCAGGAAAAAGAGGGCTCGACTGGGCTATTTTACAACCTCTTCTTGAAAAAACATGTGATTCTATTATAAAATATAAAGCCTTAGATAATCAAACAGGGCCTGCACGAAGAGGTGATCAAAGTATTCTTAATATGCATGAAGATATGCTGGACGAGCCTAACAAAGAGTTGTATAAATTGTTAAGTAATAGTATTATAAACACGTACCATGAATTATAAAGCGAAATTAAAAGACATTACCACCTTTATCTTCGATGTTGACGGTGTACTTACCGATGGAAAAGTATATCTTCTAAAAGAGGAGGTTGTGAGGGCACTTAATTCAAAAGATGGGTATGCTTTGCAGTATGCAAGTAAAAACAACTATGATATTTTTATAATTACTGGAGGCTACAGTGAAGACCTTAAAAAAAGACTTATTGATTTGGGCATCAAGGATGTTTTCCTTCGTTCAAGCAAAAAAATTGATGTCTATAATGGGATCAAAGAAAAATACAGCATTGAAGACAAACAAGTTCTCTATATGGGTGATGACATACCGGATATACCTGTGCTTAAAATTGTCGGTGTTTCGTGCTGTCCTCAAGATGCTGCGATTGATGTCAAAGAAATCGTCGATTACCATTCTCCGCTTGATGGAGGAAAGGGATGCGTTAGAGAAATTATTGAACAAACACTTAGAGTGCAAGGAACTTGGCTTAATGACAAAGCGTACCACTGGTAAATTTTAAAATAGCGCAATAGGTCTGAGGACATTTTATTACTTTTATCACCTACAAAAATATAATATTTAAAATGGGGAAAACTGAAGAATACATAGCAATAGAAGACAACTATGGTGCACACAACTACCACCCACTTCCTGTTGTGCTTGCCAAAGGTGAAGGCGTAAATGTTTGGGATGTAGATAACAAACATTATTTTGATTTCTTGTCTGCTTATTCAGCTGTGAACCAAGGCCATTGCCATCCAAAAATTATTGGAGCATTAAACGACCAGTCTCAAACTTTAACACTTACTTCAAGAGCTTTTTATAATGATGTTCTGGGAGAATACGAAGCATACGTTACTAAAACATTTGGCTTTGATAAAGTACTACCTATGAATACAGGTGCTGAGGCCGTTGAAACTGCGTTGAAAATATGTAGAAAGTGGGCTTATGAAGTTAAAAATATACCAGAAAATCAAGCCATTATTATTGTTTGTGATGGGAACTTCCATGGACGAACGACCACGATCGTTTCTTTTTCCAATGATCCTGATGCGACCACAAACTTTGGTCCGTATACTCCAGGATTTATAAAAATACCATATGATGATACCGCAGCTCTTAAAGAAGCCTTAAAGCTACCAAACGTTGCCGGATTTTTGGTAGAACCCATTCAAGGTGAAGCAGGCGTTTATACCCCGAGTGATGATTTCATGCGTGAGGCCAAGACGCTCTGTAATGCTGAGAATGTCTTATTTATTGCGGATGAAGTGCAAACAGGAATAGCAAGAACTGGAAGCCTACTTGCAGTTTGTGGCGATTGTAGCTGTCAACAATCTTGTGAAAGACAAAAAGACACTTATGCTAGACCTGACCTTTTAATCTTAGGAAAAGCTTTGTCTGGAGGTGTCTACCCGGTTTCTGCGGTTCTTGCGGACAATACCATCATGAACGTAATCAAGCCAGGGCAACATGGCTCAACATTTGGTGGAAATCCCGTTGCGGCAAAAGTCGCTATTGCTGCACTTGAAGTAGTTAAGGATGAAAACCTCATCCAGAATGCTCGAAAATTAGGCAACCGATTTAGAAAAGGAATGCAAGCCATCATCGATTCAAATGATCTTATAAGCTCCGTAAGAGGTAAAGGATTGCTAAATGCCATTATCATAAATGATACTCCTGATAGCTCAACTGCTTGGGACTTGTGTGTTGCACTTAAAAACAATGGCCTATTAGCAAAGCCTACACATGGCAATATCATTCGCTTTGCACCACCTTTAGTTATTAGTGAAGAAGAGCTTGATACTTGTTTGGCAATCATAGAAAAGACAGTTTTAGAATTTAAAAAGTAATTCATGGATAAAATCAAATTTGGCACAGATGGATGGCGTGCAATTATCGCTAAGGAATTCACCGTAGAAAATGTTGCTCGAGTTTCGGAAGGAACGGGTCTATGGCTAAAAAATAATTATGAAAATCCAACCGTTTTTGTAGGACATGACTGCCGTTTTGCAGGTGAATTATTCATGGAGACTAGCGTGAAAGTTTTTCTGCAAATGGGACTAAAAGTACGTATGTCGAGGGGCTTTGTATCAACACCGATGGTTTCTTTAGCTGCAAACAGATTCAATTGTCAAATTGGTGTGGTACTCACTGCGAGTCACAACCCCCCTTCTTACAACGGATATAAATTAAAAGCCGATTTTGGAGGACCTTTAGCACCAGCGCATGTCCAAGAAGTTGAAGACCTCATTCCTGACCAATGTAGTTATGATTATTCCGCGATTGATCTAGACTTAAACATTCAAGAAGGAAATCTTATTGTTGATGATATCGAAACAATGTACGTGGATCATGTAAAAAATAATTTTGATCTCGAAGCAATTCGAACTTCGAATTTAAACTTGATATATGATGCGATGTATGGCGCTGGACAACGTGTATTACCAAGAATTCTTCCGAATGTAGACTTAATGCACTGTGACTACAATCCTTCATTCATGGGGCAGGCACCTGAGCCGATTGGTAAAAATCTCAAAGAGTTAGAAGCGCATTTAAAATCTACAGGTTCGTTTGATTGCGCACTTGCGACCGACGGAGATGCAGACCGCATTGGAATGTTCAATGGTTCAGGAGCGTTTATAGATTCTCATCACCTCATCCTTTTATTGATTCATTACCTCGTTAAATACAAAGGTCAAACCGGAAAAATTGCCATTGCCTTTAGTGTGACACCTAGAGTTAAAAAACTCTGTGATCATTACGGACTTGAAGTAATCACTACCAAAATTGGTTTTAAAGAGATTGCTTCGATTATGGTAAGCGACGATGTTTTAGTTGGTGGTGAAGAGTCAGGAGGGATAGCAGTTAAAGGACATATCCCTGAGCGTGACGGCATATGGATGGGACTTATTA
>JAKMFD010000069.1 GCA_022425625.1 Crocinitomicaceae bacterium
AATGAAATTGAATCGGGATTGTTTGATACATTAGAGACTGATGTCAATTCTGATTGCTTAACGAGCCTCTCAGTAATTTCAGCTTTTGATATTGACTTTACATTAGTTAATTGATCCGATGAGGAGCCTTCATTATTGTAGGTGTTCTTTTTAGAATTCGTATTATCTATATCAATTATTTCATTGTTTGAAAATTCAAGTTGACTTTGTTTATTCTGCTGACTTAAGTCATTTGTGGTCATGGATTCAACCATTGATTCTTCTTGAATATTCTTCGATTTCGAATACTGCTCGTCATTTGTATTCACTGCACTGTTCAAACCATCATTTAATGATTTTTCTAATTGATCATCATCTGATTGGATGCCTTGTATGGCATCTGCATTGTTATTTTCATTATTTGCAAGAACGTCATTTGGTAGTGTTTGTGGATTCTCGCTGTTTTCGGCAGTTTGTTTATCGCCTTCAGTCAAAACTCTCGTTTGTGTTGATACCAATTCACTTTTTGTTTCAACTCTTTTTTTAAGTGTTTCTATAATCTTTTCTGCATCAGATCTCAAAGAATTAACTCGAACTTTTGAAACCAAAGGCTCTTGATCATTATATTGATTTAAGGTATTAACATGCTTGTATTCGCTCACTAAGGCAATTGAATCTTTTATGTTTCTTTCTAAAACCGACTGAGCTATACGCGTTCTTTCTTGAATTTGATCAGATCGCAAATTTTCTAGATTTCTCTTAGCAGCTATTTGATCTTTTACATATAATTCTGCAGAAGCATATTTTTCAATGTCTAAATCCTCTGCATTAACTTCTGCCGATGTTACTTCAGAAATATCGTCAGCGTCAATTAAGGTAATATTAAGAAGCCCTTCACGAGCATAAATTAGCTGTCCTTCAAGAACCTCCTCTTTTTCTACCAAAATATTTTCTGCTTGATTTAATGTACTGATTTCTCTAGCTAATCGATCTATTGAATCGGCTATTTTATTCCACTCAGAAATTGTAGTTATCGATTTCGAAGCTTTTATGAATTCATCTTTAGAAATTAACAATGCACTTTTTTGCATTTCTAATTCAGCAATTCGATCTTGTGTCTCTGCCTTTATCTGTTCCTTTTCTGCTAAGGAACTTTTAACCACATCGATAGGCGAAAAACCAGCTAATTGAAGGTTGCGATTATAAGGAGATGATTTAAGTAATTGATCTAATGAGTCTTTGTTATCTGCTGCTTTAAATTCATCTATACGCTGATTAAACAAAACAAGCTCTTCGTACGATTTTTCTAGAACATCAAGCTGTTTCATTTTATCATTATATTCATTTTGATTAATTAAAGATGAGACAATAACCTTTCTATCAACGATTAAATCAAACAGAATTTCATTTAACGAATCAGCTTCGTCTTGCGAATCCAAATTTTCTTTTGCTAGAATAAATTCAATTTTTTCATCTACCTCGCTATTCTTTTCAATCAATTCACTGATATTTTCATTCAATTTGACCTTTTGCCTAATTCGATCTTGAAGCTCTAGTTCTAAATCAATATGACGCTCAACTTCTAATTCAATTTGAGCCGGATCAAGTGGTTGTTTTACAGCTTCAAGGGCTAAATCGTTTGCTACCTCGATTGTTTTTGTATTTACAGTTAACTTTTCAAACTCATGTAGCTCAATACTTTCAATATCTACTACCATATCCGAAAGTTCAATAAGATGCTGGTCATACGAAAGAACTTCTTTCGATTCCGTCATTTCATAAGTTGCATTGATCTCAAATTCAAATCCATCTACATGTGGAGGAATATCTACGACCTCTGAAAAAGAAATCTGAGACCCAGCTACATTGGCCTCGAATAAATACTCCCCTGGTGTAGGCACCATGAAGTAAACATTACCATTCACATTCGTTCTATAAGGCCCAAAGCGCTCCTTAGAACGTTCATTTGTGATATAAAAAGTTGCAGACTTGTTTTTGGTATCAATGGCATCTCTAAAGAATAAGCTGGCAACAAGAGATGATAAAACTGGAGCATTGAATTTGGCCTCGACAACTTTTAACTTCCCAATATCCTCATTTCTATCGGTCGAAAAGAAAATATTATCCCCAGGAAGATTGGGGATAAATAAAAAATCATTTGAAGTAGAAGAGTACGGGAAGTTCAAATTCTCAATCCCTCCTATTTCCATAGTGCTCAGCGATAGTGGAACACGGAACAAATCATATCCTCCCATTGAATTATGACCAGATGAGCTGAAGTATAAAAAATTTGCTTCTTCATCATAAAACGGATAGTCCTCATCAAATGAACTGTTAATCGATATTGGCATTAACTCTGGGGCCGCCCAATCGTTATTTTTGTTTTTCTTTTGATAAAAAATTTCTTTTCCATTTAAACCGTCATTAGTATAACTCGAAAAGAAACGGTACTTCATTCCTCGTTTAAAAACATACTTAGGTGAAAAACCTTTTTTGCTATTTACTTTTTTATTAAAATCGTCAATTGTGTAGAGTTTGAAATTAATTGAATCAAATAAGTAAGCAGAAAAATAATCTGATGCCGTTCTTTCCTCTTGAGATACAACTTGTATGGCTCTTGGACTTTTTAAAAGCTCTTTCGCATTTTGACAGCGCATTATTTCATCTACGCATTTAAAGTCGGTGCTTTTTTTTGTCTTAAGACGTATATACTTAGAATACATCTCAATGGCATTGTCAAACTCATAATTGAGATGATACAACCTTCCTTTGAAGTAAAACACGGCAATAGGACAATCTGATTGCTCTAACAAATAATTAAAATACTTCTCAGATGATTTCGGGTTTTTTGTATAAAAAAGACAGACCGCATACTTGAAATTATAATCTATATTCGTCAAATCATTTGATAACAGCTGACGATATCCCTCAAGCGCATTCTTATAGTCTTCCTTTAAATAAGAGCTTTTCGCTGTTTTGATAAGCTGATTCTCGGATTGTGCAATAACAACCTTGTTTACTGTCATGAGAAGACAGAAAACAATTATAAGGCGATATGTTATTCGAGTGCGAATCAATTCAATCAATGCTAAACTCGTAGAGTTTACGCTTTATGCTTTAAAAAGTTCATTTTGTTTTCTTCCCCGTGCATGAGTCTATGTATGTTTTTGCGGTGAGCAAATAAAACAATTAGGGATATAATAATTGAAAAGACAATCATAATGCGCGCGTCTTCTTTCATAAAAAAGTAACTCACGAAAGGAAACAATATTGAAGCAACAATTGCTCCAAGTGAAACGTATTTCCAAATTATAAATACCACAACAAAACAACCTAAGCATATAAATGCTGTATCTGGATTTATGGCAATAATGATACCAAGTGTACTTGCAACCCCCTTACCTCCTCTGAAATTAGCTAAAACTGGGAATACATGACCAATAATTGCAAAAAAAGATGCGATGAGCTGAAGGATCAGCTCGTCATCCTTAAACCCGATATATAAATGTGATAAATATAAAGGAACACTTGCAGCAACATAACCTTTTAGAATATCTAAGAGAAGAACAATTATACCTGAGGTATTTCCAAAAACGCGAAATGTATTTGTTGCTCCAGCATTTTTACTTCCATGCTCTCTAATATCAACGCCATGAATGAGTTTACCGAGCCAAACAGCCGATGGGATAGAACCCAAAATATAACCAGCCAGAATTACGTATATAAAGATCATATTATCTTTTGAGCATCATTAATTGGAAAAGTTCTCCTTCATCAAAGGTAGTAAATACAAAGTTCTTTGATTTTCTCTTATCTGGCTTAATAGCATTTATACTTTTAAATACCATGTCGTCATTTGTAAATATTTTCAAACCGCCATTACGTTTTACTCTTTCATATTTAAACCAACTTTGACGCTCCAATAGCTTATCTTCCAAAATAAGTTCAAATCCCGAACTAGAGTTGGGTGAGGTCTTTTTCAAGAATAAGACTTGGCCGGGAACCTGTTTTAATACAATTTCATCCCCCATCGAGAATAAAACGATTTTTGAATTTCTAGACCTCAATCCTGATAACGCATCACCATCTGCATTTTTAGGAAGCGAATAAGTCTCAAGAATCAAATCAGGCATAACAAAAGTGGCCTCTAAATAAGATGGCGCCTTTTTAAGCTTATCCTCATCATATTCCTTAAATATTTTTTCTGCCTTACTCCTGCTTCCGCCAAAAATTGTAAACACATCTGTCAGATCATCTTGAGTTTTTCTATCGAAAGTATATTCATTTAAAGAATCAGAAAATGCATATTGCTTCGCCATTGTAGATATTACGGTCTTGGGTAATGGTATATTCAGCTTTGCGGTAAGTTTTAGCCTTGTTTTTTTCTTTTTAAGATCGTACGAAATGGTACCATACGATTCCATTTCAACAGGTTTTAAATCTATACCCAGATCTATTTTACCTGACCCCTTAATAGCGCAGCCAACATCAGAAAGGGTTATGGCGTTTGAAGCGTAAATATTCGAAGCATCTTTGTAAGTGTTTGAAATCTCAAATCGATTGTTTTTATAATCATAGAATAAAGAACCACTCGAGTTAAATAAGTACGCATCCGAAGGATAATCTTTGGAAGATAAGAATGCAGGATATACATTTATACTATCAGAATTTTGAGCATCACGCCAAAGGAAACCTACCGCCATTGAAACTTTATCCTTGCTCAATGGTTCCTCTGAAATAGGTATCTTTACATTTTCTGCAATAATAGTATCCTCAAAGAACATCCAAGACCGGTCAAAGGGACATTCATGGATGATACGGGTATAACCTTCACAAATTACCCCCTTGTTTTTAGATTCAATATTCATGGTGCCATAATATTGAAATTTATTACTGAACTTAAAGTTTTGATCTTCATTAATTTTTGCAGCTGCCCTCGTTTGAATTTTATCAAAATAAATCGAAGCTACTTCCAATTTCGTCCGAGAACTATCTCTATCATAATACAAATAATTGCCTTTTCCTTGAAAGTCATATCGACCTAAAACACTCAAAGTCACATCTGTAAACTCATGTAGCTTAGAAACTCTATTCGCAACCACCCTTGCGTTTTCAAAGGTATCTATTACCGCATTTTTCAAAATATGGACTTCATTTGCATTGGGATAAACGTAAGCATCACCAAGCTCTAAAAAATCAACCTTATAACAATTGATGGTCTCGTTTTTTAAATCATATTGAGCGCTTATTGACTTAAATTGCAGTGAATCTTGATCAGGATTTAAGGAGAAGAAATTATTTTGAACAATACCTGCGCTACTTTCAAAACTTGTTTCCGTTCCCTTATTTTTCTCAAAATCAATGCTCTCACCATCCATCTGCCAAACAAATTTATCCATCTGACAGTAAAATTTATTACTCGGGAACTTTATTCGTTTAGAACCGCTCGAATTAAACACACCTAATCGGTCATTAAATGAGATATGTGATTTCAAACCGTCTGACTGAATAGCAAGAGGGTTTTCCCCATATTCAGCAAATCTATTTCTTAAAGTAAAAGACGCAGAGTCGGAAAAAATATCCATCGCTTTAAAGCTGTATGCATCTGAAACAAGAAGCGCATCCATTAAGTCGATGCGCCCGTATCCTTTCATCCCATCTTCAGAAATTGAAATCGCACCATCTAGCGCGCACTCATCCTTAAACATCGTTATAAATTCGTCTCTGTAAGATTGAATATTTAAAATCCTAAGTCTCGGTTTAAAAGACATTTTTGCCAGTTTACATTGCGCCTCAGGATACTCTACCCCGTCCGTTATTTCAGCACTATAAAACTGTGCAAGCCCTATAGCTGAATCAGGTAAAAAAGTAAGCTTTCTAGATGTTGCGGTGGCTTGTAAAAAGTTTATAGTTCCCGAACCTTGCAGGCCGTTACTCGATAGAACTATTCTATTTTGATACATGGATTCTGTTTCATAAAATGGATAGCCTTCATCCGGAGCATCTGTGATAAACCCGAATGAATAATCATTCATGATGCGCAGTGGTTCGGGCAATTCTGGAAAAATACCATCAGAAACCAATCGGCCAGCTAATCTTAATTCCGACTCATTAAAATTGTCAAGGCTGTCTAATAAAAAAGGAGCTAAAACATAGTAAAACCTTGTACTATCATATGCACCTTGGACAATATTAGCATCGCTATACAAGACCCTCAGTTCCTTGTCAACCTCTACAAATGGGTATTCCATATTATAGCGGCTTCGCCCTGAACGAACCGTCGAGTCATCTATATATAAAACACCTTGAAAATCAGAAATTTCACTAACCATTGCAATCGGGGATTGCCCATCTCTTGAACTCAAAGGATTTACACGAAGATAGGTTTGATCTGAACTGTCAATTTGAATACTAAATGAATTGTAGTCAAATGTAGAACGAATTGAGTGGGTATTAAACTTGCCTGACTCAATCCACCCTGATAACTTCATATTTCGATTACCCGACATTTTAACATAAGAAGAATCCGGATAGTAATACGTTTTTTGCTTTGCCGACAACTGAACACGGTCGACTTCATTCAGAAAGATTTCCTCACTATTCAAATCAATAAATGCATAACATGGTTGAGACTTTCTTCGTTCAGTAACCTTCTGAAATTCATATTGTAAACCTTGAAGATATTTGTCATTACCAATTTCTGTAATTGACGCATTTAGTACTTTCGGACGCAAATCACAAACAAAACTCAGCTCATCATAATCTTTCTCTCCTATAGATGATTTTGCAAAGTTTAAAAGTTTAGGCTCAACAACTACCTCATCATCAGTGGATTTATATTGAATAAATCCAGAGCTCGCGATATCAATGAGTTGAGACTTACATTGACTGATCGACTTTCTTAAGGCACTTGCTACTTGCCCGACGGGTAGTGTAGTTTTTTCTTCCTCAATACTCAAATTGGCAATAACCATTAAGGGATTTGTATTACCTATTCCTGCAAATTTTTGAAAAGCACGCTGGTCAAAATAGTCCCAAGAATTAATAAAAGCATATTTCTGCTCCTGAGCAGTCCCAACTTCGTATGTAAACATAGGAAATGCACTATTTAATGTCCATTTTAATAGTGGCGTTTTGATGAATAACTTAAAATAACTATCCACAAATGGTAGTAAATTAGCACCTTTTTTATTCGCAGAAATACGCAGCTCTTTCTTTGATTCGTCCCAATACACAAGAGCATTTTTTGCCGAAAGAGAATCTCCACTTTTATGAAACATATTAATATCTGCGTTGCGCGCAATAATTTGTTTTGGATTCATTTGAAATTTTAATGCCTTAACTTCAAATAACGGCTTATCATTATAATGAAGAATAACTTTTGCTAAATTCTCAGGTTCACCCGTTCCAATAAATTCGGCTCCTTGTAAGGAAAAACCACCATCGTAATCCATTTGATCTCTCAGGCCTTCTATTAACAATCGTTTTTCAAATGAATTAAAAATGGGACTTGATTCACCTTCTTTGAGGTTAAATAATGTTTTATCGCTTAGGCGTCCAAGAATTGGCTCCTCAAAATAAGGAGTTGTTAAGGACACTGTATCCACTTTTAATGTAGAACCTGTAGTATTTACATTATAACCTCGAAGCTTTGCAAAAGTCTCGTTACCTGGAAAGTTCACCTTTTCCCAAGTGATAATACCACCGCGACCATACCAACGTTTCTTTTTAAGGTCAAAGAAACCTGTCGTATTTTTAACTACAATACTATCTACAGGTCCCGATTGATAAACCAAACACTTTAAATCAGTTTTGTTTACTTGTATTTGAACACTCGATTTCTTAACAACCCATTTCGGTTCGCCTCCGTGAAAGGACCATTTGTGGTTATCCCCATTAAAAAAAGTTTTTGCAGAAAATAAAGATTCTGAAAAGGAAATAAATTCTTGTAAATCTCGCTTATTGTCATTTAATACCTTTTCGTCATATAAATTATGCCATTTTTTAATAAATACTGAAGGAAAGACATTTGTTTTTTGATCTTTAGCCAAACGAACTAAGGCAATAATATCCTCTGAAAAATAGCCATTGTCGAATAAAAAATTACATCGCTCTACCAATTTTTGAAATTCAACAGAGCTGAATCCTGAGTTGAGGAATGGCGTAAATTCTTTCTTAACATATTTATGAAAGGATTCCTGAGGGATATGTTTCACCAGCTCTTTTGTGAATTTTTCTTTGTCTGTAGAAAATTTTTGACCAAACGAAAAGAACATGAAAAAACATGAACATATTAAAAGTAGGACTCTCATTCGTTTATTTTTTAAAGACTAGCATGCACCAGCCCTCTCTTTCCTCTTTGTGCGAAAAATAGAGACCCAATGATTCTGCAGCTTGTTTTAATTCGTGTGCATCCGAGGTAAAAAACCCACTTAAATATAACAAACCATTTTGATTCATTGCCAAAACGTAATCAGGTAAATGACGAACCAAAATGTTCTTATTGATATTCGCGAATATGGTATCAAAAGTTTTAGGCGAAACAACATCGATATCCCCTAGAATAGATGTAATATTTTGACATTTGTTATCCGATGCATTTCTAGCGCAATTTTCAACAGACCATGGCTCTATATCTACAGCAAGAACATCGAGTGCACCCTCTAATTCAGCAAGAATTGCCAAAACCCCTGTTCCGGAACCCATATCCAAAATATGCTTCCCTTTGAGATCCGCTTGCATTATAGCTTCACACATCATGTAGGTAGTCTGATGGTGCCCGGTGCCAAAAGACATTTTTGGTTCGATTATAATTGTTCGTTTAAACGTATTTTCAATTTTATGAAAAGGCGCCAATATTGCTAATTCATTTTCTATAAAAACTGGTTCAAAATTCGATTCCCATAAAGCATTCCAATTCTGTTGGGGAAGTTCAGAAAAGGAATAGTCAATCTTAACGCTATCCTGAATGCGCCTCAAAATGCGCAAAAATTCTTTCTCTTTAAAATGTTCCTTTGCGACAAAAGCGAAAAGTGTATTTTCTTTTTCATAAAACCCCTCAAAAAATAACTCTCCAAGATAAGCGGTGAGTATTTCTGACCATGGCTCGAATGGTTCAATAATAATTTTAAACTGATAGTAGGTCATTAAATAGCCGCTATAATTTCACCGAATGACTCTGCTTTAAGTGAGGCGCCACCGATGAGTCCACCATCAATATTTGAGCAAGCAAATAAATCTTTAGCATTTTGAGGAGAACAACTACCGCCATAAAGTAAAGATGTGGAATCCGCGACTTCCAAATTAAAAATAGACTCGAGTTTAGTACGCATAAAATCATGCATTTCTGCAGCTTCAGTCGGACGAGCTGTTTTTCCAGTACCGATAGCCCAAATGGGTTCATAGGCAATAGCTACATTTTTCATTTCATTCAGACTTAAGGTCTTTAAAAGTTCAATTTGTTCGCCTATTTTTTCAAAATATATTCCCGCCTCTCGTTCATTTAAAGTTTCTCCACAACAGTAGATTACTTCCAAACCATTTTCTAAGGCGGCTTTTATTTTATTGAGTAGATCGGCATCTCGTTCATGAAACATTGTTCGTCTTTCACTATGTCCTACAAGCACCCATTCACAACCCAATTGCTTCAGTTGCATTGCACTTACTTCTCCTGTGAAAGCGCCTTTATTTTGATAATGAAAATTTTGAGCACCTATTTCTATTGTGCTTTGGTTCATTTTCAATAAACTTTCTATATAAATGCTTGGGGGAAAGACTAAAACCTCATGCGCCACATTATTTTTGGCGACAATATCAGAAATCTCCTTAAAAAGAATCTTCGCTTCATGAACATTGAGGTTCATCTTCCAATTTCCGGCAATAATCTTTTTTCGCATTAGTTTTCCCGCTTTATATCATTTAACAACTTATCAGCATCAAATTCATTGTTTTCAGTGCCATCAAAAAACAGACGTTCCTCACCATTAGAAGAGTAACGAACACCAGGGAAGTTTTTTTCGTTCCAGAAAATAGGAATGAAATCTTCTATAGACAAGACTTTATAATCGAAAGGCTTACCAACAAATTTAAAAAAGGATTCTATTTCGTCCTTCGAGCCGTTATCAGATTCATCCATGAATAAAATCTTTACCTCCGGAAATAAACCAGGAAACTTTTGGGCAAGTTCATGCAATTCTTTACCTGTTGCCATGCAGTGTTCACATGTAGGTGAAAAAAAACATAATAATTTATTTCCTTTTGAGAGGTTTGGGAAATAGTTAGAGTATATGGATTCTGATCCTTTCAAGGATTCGCCTGATATATTGCTCGAGCCTTGAGGAAGCGAAATAAACATTAAAAGCGCAATAGAAAAACCGGTATAAAGCACAGGATGAATATTTCTTTTTTCTTTTATTTCTTCTTTAAAAATGCTCACCAAAAGTATAAGTAATCCGATAGATAATAAATTTTTTATTAAGGCTTCCAGTGGAGTCATTGGTATCAATTCACCAAAACAACCGCAGTTACTTGCATCACCTTGGAAAACTTGAAAACTCAAATGAAGCGAGAACGCTCCTAATAAAAGAATCGTAGTAGGAATTACAACCTTTTTCAGATAAAATGGAAGTAGAAGAAAAATACCCAAAGTGAATTCAAATCCAATCAGCAATCGCGAAATAACTTTAGAAAGGTCACCTTCAATTCCAATTGCACCGAGATATTTAGTTTCAAAAGAAGAGATTCCCATCAAGGGAGAAGGGTAAAGTTTTGCAACTGCCGAAAGGATAAAAAGAATTGAAACAACAATTCGAATACCCCAGATCAAATAAATTCTGTTTGCGTTTTTCATTTTTTTCTTTTAAAAGTATAACATAAGAGTAAAGTAAAAAATCAATTAACAATACTTTAACCTTCTTCAGATAAGTGAATCAATGCAAAAACCGAGTAATTCAGCATATCGAAATAATTACCCTCTGCGCCTTCACTAGCTACAGTCACCCCTTTGTTATCTTCTATATTTTTAATTCTTAATATTTTGGCTAAAATGAGATCGGTTAAAGAACTTACGCGCATATCTCTCCATGCTTCACCATAATCATGGTTTTTACTTTCCATAAGATTAAAAGCTTCTTTCCGAACCAAGTCATACCATTCAGTCGCAAGCTCAGCAGTCAAATCATCATCATGCAAGTTGAATTTATACCTACCTTGAATAATTGCCATTACGCAATAATTAACCATTGCTGAAAATGCATCTTCAATACTTTCACCAACCTTGTTTTCACCTGTATCTTGAATAGTTCGAATTCGATTTGCTTTGATGAAAATCTGATCGGTAAGTGAACTTTGCCTTAGAATTCGCCAAGACGTGCCATAATCAAAAGTTTTCTTTGTAAATATTTCTCTACAAACATTCATTACTTTTGTGTACTGCTGTGTTGTTTTTTCCATTTAAAAATTATGTATAGAGAATCGTTAAATCCACTTCCCAAAACAATAAACATAAAGGGCGCATTGTTTCAATTTGATAAGCCAAAGATAATGGGAATTATTAATCTAAGTCCAGATTCGTTTTACGAAAATGATGCAAAAAAAAAGGAACGAGATCTTATTAAAAAAGTGAGCTCCTTTATTGAAAATGGAGCAGATATTATAGATTTAGGAGGTAGCACAACAAAACCAAATGCAGAGCTCCCAGCATTAGAGGACGAATTAAAACGTGTTGTGGGTCCATTAAAGCAAATTCGCGCTGCGTTTCCGAAACTCATAATTTCTGTAGATACCGTTCGACATGAGGTTGCAGAAAAATGTCTTGAAATTGGAGCAGACATTATAAATGATGTAAGTGGCGGGTTTCATAGCCAACAAATGTGGAAGACAGTTGAAAAATACAAGTGTCCTTATATTTTGACTCACAATATTGATGGAGGTATAAATAAAAGCGTTATGTCTGAATCAAAAAATACTATTGTTGAACTTATTCGATTTTTTTCAAAAAAAATCACTGAATTACAAGAAAAAGGTATTTATGATATCATAATCGATCCAGGGTTTGGGTTTTCAAAAAGTCTTAATCAAAACTATGAAATCGTGAAAAACTTTAATCTTTTACACATTCTAAATGTACCGATCCTCGTTGGAGTCTCTAGGAAATCAATGATCTTCAAAGCTTTGGAAAGTGATGCGAATGCGGCCCTAAATGGAACCACTGCAATGCATGCAATGCTTATTTCTAAAAATGCATCAATATTTAGAGTTCATGATGTTCATGAAATGAACGAAGTAAAAAAGCTTTGGGAGTTGTCATTTTGTTGAAGCTAGGAAAAGGAAATTGAAACTTTTTTAGTTACTTTCGTATAATTATTACGAAAAAAATCAACTCTTATGAGGTTTATAGCCTTTATCATACTTTGTCTTTCTAGTACTATTACATTTGGACAAATTCCTTCTGCCAACTTCTCTATGTCCGATGATCAATTTTGTCAAGGAGCATGTATTACTGTAACAAATAACTCGACGGGAAACCCCATAAATTTCGAGTGGACTTTTCAAGGTGGTACACCTGCAGTATATAACGGAGCAAACCCTGGTCCTATTTGTTTTAATGACCCAGGTGTTTTTGCAATAACACTTACCGTGTCTAATACATTTGGTTCCAATCAAACGGCTCAAACAGTCAGCGTGGGAGAAACTCCCAGTGTAACGGCAACTTTATCAGACACGCTGAATGGTGCCTATGTGGAGATCAATGATACAACCATAGGGATGTATCAAGAGGCATATTTGTTTGCCTCCGGAACTCCTCCAGGAGGATCAATGGTTTGGTATCCAAGTGGTAATATGTCTGATAGTCTTTTACCAGGTGCTAATGATTCACTCATTGTTACCCCGTTCTACGATACTTACTATGTTGCAGCATATTCAACGCCTGAAGGATGTACTTCATATGATACTGTGCTCGTTTCAGTGTGGTTTCAAGATACTTTAACTACCGATAGCGTGGCTGTTGGCATTAACATCGCATTACCAAATTCTTTCTCACCAAATGGTGATAACGTAAATGATTTTTTCCGAGTCCTTACAAATGTAGATGCTGATCAAAATTTTAACAATGGTTTTTATGAAGGTGGTGCAATTGTTGAAGTTGATTTTAGAATCTATGACCGTTATGGTCAAATGATTTTTAGAACCACTGACCCTCACGAAGGATGGGATGGAACCTACAAAGGAAAAAATGTTAACACCGCCACTTATTACTACATGCTCGAATATCGTCTCATCGATGGAGTTTCAAAATTAATAGAAGGAGACGTAACCTTATTTAGATAAAAAAATGAAAAAATTAATTTTTACCTTATTTATAGCGGTATCCGGAATTGCTTTTGGTCAACAAGATAAATCAATTAGTATGTGGTATCAATCACCGATGATGTACAATCCAGGATCGGTTGCAACTGGGGCTGAAGATTTTGGCTTCTTTACAAACTGTAGATTGCAATGGTTGCCATTAACTAAAATGAGAACCAACATATTGAATGCAAACTTCAAGATTCCTGATGGATTTATGGGTAGTAACAATTTTGGCATAGGTCTGAACGTAATGAATGATGTTACAGGCGACCTCGGTTTTTCAACAAATACGATTTCTATTCCTATTAATTATACACTGGCACTAGATAATAGAAATAAGCTTTCAGTTGGTGTAGCTCCTGGCTTTTACCAACAAAGCTATACGGCATCAAATACTTGGGAAAATCAATGGCAAGGAAATGGCTTTACTGGAACAAATACCGAATTAGGACTGCGTACAAGCTATTCAACAATTGATATTAGCTCAGGGATTTATTACCAACACAGTACACGAAATCGTTCTCTTCTTTATGGTGGAGTAGCTTTAAACCATGTCAATAGACCAAAACTCGATTTCTCTTTCGGTAGTGATAGATTGTATATGCAAACTGTAGTTCATGCAGGAGCTAATCTGGTTACTCGAAAAAGAGACCTTAGAGTTAATCCGCAGGTCATGTATTTTAAAACTGGGCCTGGTTCAAATATAATGGCGGGAATTTCACTTGAACATATTTTAAAAGAAGGATCAGCAATAACGAACATTAATAAAACCGTAACAGTTGATTATGGTTTCTATTACAGACACCAAGATGCTTTAGTTACTACTTTCGGATTTAAAATTAAAGGTTTTAAGTTGGGCATTGCTTTTGACGCCAATCTATCCTATTTAAATCAGGCTACAAATAGTATTGGTGCGATTGAAATTTACCTAAAAACTCTTCATTTATACAAGACTTCAACAAAAAGAGGAAAGATTAAATAGCGGTATTACCATTTTTAAAATGATAAAGTCCTCCTGTGTGAACAAAGAGGACTTTTTTTGTACCCTCTTGCTTCGCTAAAAATTCATTTAAGGCATAAAGCGTCTTTCCTGTGTAGGTAGGTTCAATAATGAACTGAGATTGACTATTGAAAGACGCTATGAATAAATCTAATTCGGTTGTAGTTTTGGCGTAACCACCAAAATGATATTGGTCTAATACATCTACCCTATTTCTATCAAAATAAATCCCTGCTTTTCGAGCAAGAATTTGCATCTCCCCTATGGCATCAAAACCTTTTAAAACCGGAACAACAACGAGCCGAGACTTATAGGACATCGCGCTGTATATACCGAGACTTGTTGCACAAGTCCCTTGTGCTACAACTATATAATCATAATCATTGGTCGTTTCGTTTATGATATCTGCACAACCAAGCACCCCTTCTCTATTTGCACCTCCTTCTGGAACATAAAAAACACTAGGTTCATCGACGACACCATTTAATGATTTAGCGACTTTGAATTGACTTCGTGAAACAAATTCAAGTCTCATGCCTAAATCAGCACATCTTTCAAGCAGTTTATTTGATTGCTCATTTAATTCATCGCCTCTCACTACTCCAATAGTATTTATCCCCTCAATTTTGCCTAAAGAAGCCAAAGCCAATAAATGATTTGAAAATGCTCCACCAAAAGATTTAATAGTGTCACAACCGTGCATTCTTGCGCTTTCTATATTGTA
>JAKMFD010000076.1 GCA_022425625.1 Crocinitomicaceae bacterium
ATTCGCTTTCAAACTCCTAAACAATAAAAAATCCTCTCGCTTAATACAAACAAAAAGGACTCTTACAAATAACTACGTTTAATTACTTGCGGGGTGCAAAGGTAAACACTCTTTTTATTATACCAAGAAAAAAATGAAAAAAAATGCCCATTTAAATTAATAAACGGGCAATATTATTGTGTTAACCACTACAGATGAATGGTTTACAGAATTAAAATTTATCTTAAAATATTTACGGTTTTTGAAATTTCTTCTGCTCCAAGTTTGAGCGCTAGTATGTAGGTTCCGTTTCCAACTGTCGAATTCACCTTTAACCTTAATGAACTATCCCCCGAGGAAAGCAATAACTTTTTCTTGTTAAAGACCTGCTTGCCATTTAAATCAAAAAGAGCGACGTCTATAATTCCCAATTCAGTATGATTCAAAGCGATATACAATTCATTTGTTTCTGGAATGAAGGATGCTACTTCAGAGAAAAAAGAATGATTGTCTATTGAAGCTCCATTATCTTCAGCAAAAGTATGTTGAGACAAGAAGATCTCATCTCCGCTCGTTGTACCATTCCCATTGGCGTGATTACTAGACACATAAAAAGTCACATCGCCTGCACTTGAACTAGGTGCGGTCCAATCCCAAAGCCATTCAGAAACAGCACTCGTATTACTCGCTGATATATGATTGGCATAACTTCGGTTACCGAGAGAACTAATTGCTGTGCTCGCGGACGCACTAAAAGAACCAGCCATTTCATCAGAAGTATTTAAGGCCGTTGCTTGAAATCCTTTTTTCTGAGGATTCGTGCTCATTGCCAGTGAGACAGCATATGTGTTACCTGGCACATAAGTAGTTACAGGGCCTGAACCATCTGAGATGGTTAGAACATTTACATTTGCACCATCTATGACAGATCCAGCGTGACAAGCAGTACAGTTTGATTCCCCAGGAGCACCTGTTTTACCTGGGCCAGCACCACCAGAATTCATTGGTCTAAAAGTTTCTTGATTGATGTCTATACCCCATTGGAATGCAAACAGTATTGCTACCAATGCAACAAGAATTAAAGTTGTAGTTTTTTTCATATTTCAGAGTTTAGTTATTAGTTATTTAATTTCCCTTGTTCTATCCAACATAGAAATTGCTGTATTAAATCATCATTTAAAGCAGGACCTCCTATTGGCATTAATTGAAAACCACTGGCTTGCATTGCTCCAATTATTTGATCTGCTTGATTCGATATGTTGGTATGGCCTTCAAGATTATAACCTCCAGAAGCCGAGCTTGAGTTATGACACCCTATACAATGCTGATTAATTAAAGGTTCGATTTCTTGTGCAAATGAAACCACATCTGTACAAACCAAATTTACATTGTTGTCCACTTTGTCTTTAGTACATGAGAACATCATTAAAAAGAACACTAAAAAAAGAAAATTCAAAAATCTCATTTATTAAAGGAAAATTGACGGCTTACACAAAAACCAAGTCTGAACTGACCATTCAACCAATCTTCAAAGGTGTATGGTATAAATTGGGTCTCTCCCAATCCTTTCGAATTCGTAAAATTTATAGTGAAATTATGTCCAAATGTCGCCCACTCTAACGCAACACCGAGACTGTTTTTAAATCCATTTTTACGAAATTCACCATCATTAAAACAATGATAGTATTCCATCATTAAAAAAAACTTTTTAGAAAGGCGCACTCTGAATGCACTCCCCAAAGACAACAAAGAATTGACATCCAATGGAGCAACATAGTTTCTATGGACAAAAGTTGGCATTAAACTAACGCTCAATAACTTTCCAAAACGACGGGCAATATTTAGCTGTGTAAAATAAGACAATCTATGAACTGTCTCTGGGAAATGACTTACACTACTCATATCAGAAGAAGCTTGCTGATAGGTAAATGATGCACCACCAATTGCTGCCAAAGAAATAGGTGCTTCACCATTATTTTGGTTCAATACTTTGTACTTTAAAAAGCCATCTAAAAGTGATCGATATGGTTCGCCTGCGCCCTTGCATCGTCCAAAACCTATCATGAAATTTTCATTAATTCCGTATTCTAAAGCAATTCGCATATCAGAAACATTGTCAAAACCAAACATTGTTTGGTAACCTCCATTGCTACCAGCAATATCTCCAAACCTATGCTCAATTCGCATCTCAAAGGTTCTGGATGGAAGCACCTCTACCGAATGACCTGAAATGACCCGGGATGAATTAAAAGTAACAGGGTTTTCATCATCAAAATTAAAATCTTCATCAAAATCAAAGTCTTCTTGTGCTTGAGAAAGATTAATAATTGAAATCAAGAAAAAAACACTCTTAATAATTGTTTTCATGGCAATGTTCTTAAAGTATTTGACGTACAATGTATAAAAAAGGTTGGTTATTCAATGGAAGTTTAATGATATTTGTTCTTATCATGCAAAAGGACCAGCTTCGAAATGCAATAAAACTTGAAAGAGACCAACTTAGTGTTAATGATCTTACGCAAATGTCAAGATTGATCACAAACAACCTTTTAGGTGCCTTTCAGTGGAAAAAGAAAAGGGTAAACGTCTTTCTTCCAATAAAACAAAACAAAGAAATTGATCTGAGGGATTTTATTAAGAAAGTATTAAAGTTAGATGGTAATATCTGTATTAACAGAACAGACTTTAGCAACAAGAAAATGACACCTATTGAATTTAACCAGGAGCTGCAGATTAAAAACAATAAATATGGCATACCTGAACCTGTTGAGGGGAAAGAGGTCCAAATGAATGATATTGATATCGTTATTGTCCCTCTTCTATGCTTCAATGCCAACGGACACAGATTGGGATATGGTGGTGGCTTTTATGACCGATTTCTGAAACTAACAAAATCAACCTGCATCAAAATAGGCGTTTGTCATTTCGCAGAACCACGTGCCATACACGGCATTGAGTCAACTGATATGGTACTAGACTTTTTGGTTTCTCCCCAAGGGGTTAGGAAGTTCTCAATAATTACTTAAGAAAGGTATTGTAAAACTCTGTTACAGGAAATACACGATCTTCAACGAGGACTGTCTGAATTTTATTTGCTCCCAAAAACCTCATTATTACCCTTCTTGATTTCGCGTCGTTATTTACCATTTTAAAAGAGACTTTACTTGTTGAAGCATCAAATGCGGTTGTAAAATAAGGGGTGTAATATTTGGAATAGTTAGTTACGTCTTCAGCTGTGACCGTATTAGGGAGCGTCATACTAATAACACCGTCTTTAACAGACTGAATTAAATTAGCTTTTTTATCCACTGTGGCTTCTTGTGAAAATGATGTAAAAGCAACAGAAACAAATAAGATTGAAAAGAAGATAGATTTCATGACAGATAATTTCTGCTAATCTACAATATTTTTACGAATTTTAAATTATGAATAGTTTGCAACCGTATCTAAATAGTAGCCTCATAGAAGCAGGGTGTGATGAGGCTGGTAGAGGTTGTCTTTCAGGTCCTGTAGTTGCAGGTGCCGTAATATTAAATCCGGACAAAAAAATAGCTGGTTTAGACGATTCAAAAAAACTAAATGAAAAGGACAGACTACTATTAAGAGACGAAATAACAAAGCATGCCCTCGACTATGGTATAGGCATTGTTTCAAATAACGAAATTGATGAGATAAACATCCTAAACGCAAGTTTTTTAGCAATGCATCGGGCTATTGATAACTTTAAATGCATGGAGCCTGAACATTTGCTCATTGATGGGAATCGTTTTAATCCATACCAATCTACTCCCTACACCTGCGTTATAAAAGGCGATAGTATCTACCAATCTATAGCTGCCGCGTCTATTATGGCTAAGACAACAAGAGATGCAATTATGGCCAAATTACACGATGATTACCCAGCATATAATTGGCTTAAAAACAAAGGTTATCCAACCAAAAAACATAGGGAAGCAATAGAAAAATTTGGACCTACCTCGGCACACCGAATGACCTTTAACCTCTTAGGATCTAAAAACCAACTAAAGCTTTTTAAGTAAACAATTAGGTGTTGATTTCATTTTTGTTCCTGTCCAAATTCTTGGTGCTTAGCTTGTAACTTTGAATTATGCTTAATAAAGTTGTGGTTTTCGTACTTATTGTTGCTTCATCCTATGGAACATACTCTATAATGGAGGAATTAACGCTGAAACACAAAACTCATAAAACAGCAAATTATTTCTCAATTGAGGATGAGACAATTTATGCTATCAACTTTCCATGCGCAATTAATCCAGTTAATGAAACAACCCAAACGATTCCACTTAATTCGGAACTTATAAATAGTTTGGCTCCAAGTATTCCCGAAAATTGCTCCGTATACTTCAGTAAACGACGAGGTCTAGTTGTTTTTGAAAGCAAATATGACTGGACTCAAAGTGCGCTAAAATCTCTTTTTATTAATGGAAAACACCAGGTTAAATTTACGGGAATTCGAGAGTTGTCTTATGGGGAATTTAATGGCAATTACTCAAAAAACATTTTGATTTTAAGAGCTCCTAAAGTCTCCAAGAAGACAAGCTTATTGTCTTTTAATATAGATAAAAAAGCAAGTAGGAGTGTAATTGAAATCATTGAAGATAGTGCAAAAGTCACGGACTACTACGAAAAAACCAATGGATTAATATCCTACACTAGTAATACGAAAAAAGGTAATCTCGCCACAAATGCTGATGACCAAAAGACCTTTTCTCAATTCATCCCATCAAGCTTTGATGCTTATACATTTTTTGAATTGAATTATCTAACAGCAACAGATTCCGTATTTGATGCATGCTTGTTTTCAGACTGGATTGAAACAGGTTTATTGATGCTGAAAAAGAATGATAAGAGCATCTTTATAATGGACATGAAAGAGGGACAGCGTGCACTTGACAATCTTAACGAGATTCTTGGTGTGGCTAATAACGATGAAAACTTTAGATACCTTAAAAACTTTAAATTAACGCTCACAGATAATAAATCTACTTCCAATGGATACTACATAACAGATATTCAAAACTTTGTTATTCTCTCAAAAGACAAAGAGCTATTTGATGTGCTTGGCGCTGAGATATCGCTCGGAAATTCCTTGAATAAAAATCAAAAAAAATCAGACCGAGTATATTCAGGGCTCCCTAAAAATGTTTTATACCGATCCTATGAAATAAATAATTCCTCATCGACGATAAGCAAAGCAGGGGAAAAATGGATAACGACAAATTATATTCGTGAACTAGACAAATTAGAAAGTGAGAAAGATGCGAGCAGTTCATATTTCTCGATGAATCCAAGTGAAAAAATAAATTCATTCTACGCTTATTCTGGTCGCGGAAATACCTTTTTAATCACTGCATCAAATAAATGGATCCGATTTGAAAATGGCATACGAATGTGGGAAAAAACATTCGATAAAAAAGTTGTGGCCAAACCAAAACTTATGGAAATGTCTACGGAACAGAATCAGGATATTTCAATCTTATTTGAGGACGAAGCCTTGATCGTTGATAAAGAGGGTCGTATCTTAAATCGTTTCCCAACTTCGGGATCCGTACATCCCATTCGTTTTAGATTAAGGAGGAAAATATCCTTCCTAATTCCAAATGTAAATACGATGACCGTTACAGATAATGATGGACAAGCGTTATCGACCTATTCCTTTAGTTCGAGAATTTTGGATATGGTTTTATTTAAAGAAAATGATCGAAAGTACGCAGGGGTACTTTGCGAAAAAATGCTGTTCATCATAGATCTCGAACAAAAAAGAACAAAAAGAAAGTTCCCATTGGAAGACAAATACGGTCTCCTTAATTTTGCTGAAAAATCAGTAATCATATCATCTGATAAGAAACATACTATTGATCTTAATGGTAATCGGTCATCCGTCGAAAGTCCTGAAGGTTTTGATTATAAAACGGCTTATGTAAATTCTAATAATTTGGAACTCCTTTTTACAAAGGGGAATGAAATTATCTCCATGAATTCAACCGGTCAGTTTATTGGCAAAAAATCAATAAACTGCACCTCAATTGATCATGTTGTTGTTTACGCAAAAGACAATAAGCCGATTCAAATTGGAGTCCTTGATGGTATTGAAAACAAAATCGTACTTTTGAGTTCGAATAATTTCACCGAGCTAGGCGAAAAACGCCACGGTGAAAAAAACTTACAATTAACCACTTATGACGACCGAGGTATTTCTATTACAACCTTCCTTGGTGACAAATTAATTCAATACACTAAATTCTAAAAATGAAAAAAATAAGTTTTATCCTCCTCTTATTAATGAGTTATTCTAGTTATTCCCAAAATTATCTTGGTGTATCTTCAAGTAATTATGCGGGAACAATGGGTATGGACATTCAGCCTGCAAGTTTTGTAGATGGGCGCTTTAGGTTTGACCTGAATCTATTCAGCTTAAATTTTAATGCCTATCAAAACTTTGGGGCATTTGATGCCTCTATTTTGCCAAAATGGTGGAAAGGATCATTTGAAGACCAAGCTGCGATTGACAGTTGGTCAGTGGACGCAGACCCAGCATTAGAGCCAGATTATTTTGGAGGTTATAGTTTTTTACCTAAACGTTATGATAAAAACTCTACAGGGGTTCTAGGATTTAATACCAATCTTCAGTTTGATTTATTAAATGTTATGTTTCACATAAATCCAAAAATTGCGATCGGATTTGGCGCTAAAATTCGGTCGATTACAAACATCGATAATATTGATCCAAAACTTGCATATCTTGCGGAGCAGGAATTAGAAGATGAAGACTTTTGGAATACTGAGATAAATGAAGAGCTTATAAATGTGAATCATATGACATGGGCTGAATATGGATTCAATTACTCTCAAATCATCAAGGAAGAAGGAGAGCATTTTATAAAGGCTGGTGCGAATTTAAAGTATCTTGCGGGTTATGCTGCAGCATATATGTTTAGTAATAACTTTCGATATGACCTGTATAATGATGATACGACGCAATTCTTAAGTGGTGATTTTGGATATGGTTATTCAGAAAGTATTGGTGAATTAGCTGATGAAAACATTGACCAAAGTGGCATGTTTGGAGCCCCAAAACCCTCAGCTCGTGGATTTGGTTTAGACCTAGGAGTAGTTTACGAATGGCGACCAGAATATAAAGACTATAAATATGATATGGATGGTGAAATGAACCTATGGGCTCGCGACCAAAATAAATATAAAGTCAGAGTTGGACTTTCTCTAACGGATCTTGGTGGAATGAGCTTTAAAAAAGGTGGTTTGAGCCGTGACTTCTCCGTACAAACTTCTAATCTGTTCGATCTTAATACCTTCGAGACCGCAGACGACTTAGTAGGTGTTGACGGTATTATTGACTCCTTAATTGGTCAATCAACCGCAGCGGGTAATACTGAATGGACTGCTGGGGAAAAAGATGTAGAATCTTCATTCTTCATGCGAACACCTTCAGCCTTCAGTTTTCAAGTTGATTATCATATTTGGAAATCATTTTATGTAAATGCAACTGGTATTTTTAATATCATTTCAAGGAATAGAGATGCAAAAGTCAGAGTGCCAAACCAATTCTCTGTAACACCGAGCTTTGATTTTGCATGGCTTGGTGTTCATTTGCCAATCTCCATGAACTCCTACAGCGGTTTTAAAGCAGGGGTTGCAACAAGGCTTGGACCTTTAACAATGGGTGTTACTGATTTCAGAGCACTTTTTGCAACAGGAAATGTTCGAGGTGTAGAATTTTTTGCTGGCGTACATGTACCCATTCTGTACAGTGCACCAAGTGATATAGACGGAGATAAAGTTTCTGATAAAGTAGATGATTGCATAACAGAACCAGGACCATGGACCTTTAAAGGTTGTCCTGATTCAGATAATGATGGAATCATTGATATGAAAGATGATTGTCCATTAGATTCTGGTTTGGTTGAATTCAAAGGTTGTCCTGATAGAGATGGGGATTCAATTCCAGACAAGGTAGACGATTGCCCAGATACTCCGGGTATAGCTGCATTTAATGGTTGCCCTGACACTGACAATGATGGAATCATGGATAAAGAGGATGACTGTCCGCTAGATTCGGGACTTGTAGTATTTAAAGGTTGTCCGGATACCGATAAGGATGGAATCATGGATAAAGAAGATGATTGTCCGTTAGATTCAGGTATCGTTGAATTCAATGGCTGTCCTGATACAGATGGAGATGGAATTAGTGATCAAGACGACGCTTGTCCGCTCGTATATGGCGAAAAAGAATTCCAAGGTTGTCCTGATACTGATAAAGATGGAATCATTGATGGAATCGATGATTGTATTGAAACGCCTGGTCCAAAAGAAAATAATGGTTGTCCATGGCCAGATACAGATAAAGACGGTCTATTAGATAAAGATGATGACTGTCCTACAATACCTGGTCCAAAAGACAATAAAGGCTGTCCTTACACCGATACAGATGAAGATGGAACGCTTGATAAAGACGATGAGTGTCCAAATACACCAGGTCCAATCGAAAATAAAGGCTGTCCAGTTCTTGAAGAAAAAGTTGTTGAAGTGCTGAAAACAGCATTTGATAACCTTGAGTTTAGAACAGCTAAAGACATTATACTTTCAGAATCTAAACCTTCATTGGAAGAACTTTCTGAAGTACTTACAGAGAGACCTACTTGGGTTCTAGAGATTTCAGGTCACACAGATGATGTTGGTAATGCTGATAAGAACATGGTCCTTTCGAAAAAGAGAGCAGAGTCTGTTAAACGATTCTTAATCTCTAAAGGGGTTACAGAAGCACAACTAGTAATCAAGTTCTTTGGAGAGACAGCTCCTATAGCGGATAACAAAACTGCTGAAGGACGTCAGAAAAACAGACGTGTTGAAATGAAAATTGTTTTTGAATAAGAAAAACTAAATGACCAAGCGCAGGTTAAAACTTGCGCTTGGTTTTCTCTAAGTCCATTTCGTTATTAATAATTACTTAACCTCCAAGTAACAATTTAAACAACTACCGTCCTTTTCTTTGTTTATATGAGCAAAGAATCCATGCGCAGAAGTGTTTTAATTGTTGATGACGAAAAAGATATTGTTGATTTTCTTCAATACAATATCGAAAAAGAGGGTTACCTCGTTTACACTGCTGAAAACGGAAAAAAAGCCGTTGAAATGGCGCGTTTAGTCATACCCACAATGATATTAATGGATGTTATGATGCCGGAAATGGATGGGGTAGAAGCCTGCCGAATTATACGTAACGACCCTCTTATTCATCAGCCAATAATAGTTTTCTTGACCTCTAGGTCAGAGGATTATTCGCAAATTGCAGCTTTTGATGCTGGAGGTGATGATTATATTTCAAAGCCCATAAAGCCAAGGCTGTTAATAAAGCGAATAGAAGCCATTTTTAGACGTGTTAACAAAATGGAAGAACCAAACCAGAACTCTTTTAATGAGGACCTATATATTGACCGTGATAAGTTTCTTGTCAGTATCAAAGGAGATGAAATGTATATTCCGAAAAAAGAATTTGAACTTCTAGAATTGTTGATGAGCAAGCCAGGAAAGGTATTTAAAAGAGATCAAATTCTATCCATCGTATGGGGCAATGACACCATCGTTGGTGAAAGAACAATTGATGTACATATTCGAAAGTTGCGAGAAAAGCTTGGAGATGCCTATATTCGCACTATAAAAGGAGTCGGATATACATTTTCGGAAAAGTGAAATACCCCAAGCCAAGTCTATTAATTCTATATGGAAGCCTATCAACATTAGGATTCGGTTTTGCCTGCACTTTGTTTGTACATTTATTTATTTCTGAAGTTCCATCTTATTTATTTTTTATCATTCCTTTTTTAGGTGCTGCATTTGTTTTTTTCATCTTTAATTTTCTACTGAAAAAATTCATTCAGCAACGCTTATCAATCCTGTATAGATCAGTTCAAACGAAACATGAAGAAGTTGACATCCAAGATCTTGAAGAATCCTTAGACGACATGATTGAAAATGCAGAAGAAAAAATAGAGGAATGGAAAAATTTTCAAGTCAAGGAAATTTCAAAACTTAAAGATCAAGAGGTGTTTCGCCGAGAATTCTTAGGGAATCTGGCTCATGAATTAAAAACGCCAATATTTTCGATACAGGGTTATATATTAACCTTACTTGAAGGCGGGTTAGAGGATGATGAAATCAATCAGAAATTCTTGGAACGCGCCTCTGTGGCCACGGATCGAATTGTCGGTATTTTAGATGATTTAGATAACATTACGAAAATGGAGGAAGAAAAATTTCAACTTAAAATGGAATCTTTCGACCTCATTAAATTGGCCAGAGAATCTATGGAGACCCTAGAACTCATGGCCAATGAAAAGTCAATTACTTTTGAATTGTCAGTACAAGAAGACCAAGCTTATGTTACTGCCGATCGTGACAAAATCGGACAAGTGCTGACGAATTTAATCCGCAACTCAATAGCCTATGGAAACGATGGTGGATTTACAAGAGTTACTATCTTCTCCATAGATGACCTCACGACAATACAAGTATCAGACAATGGTATTGGCATTGATGAATCTGAGCATGCTAGACTCTTTGAACGATTTTATAGGGTTGAAAAAAGTCGCACTAGGCATAAGGGTGGCTCAGGATTAGGATTGGCTATCGTCAAACATATCATTGATGCACACAATCAAAAAATAGCTGTCCAAAGTACACCGGGAATTGGCAGTCAATTCCACTTTAGTTTAGATAAAAGTTAAACTTTCCTTTTAGAATCCGAATGATGTTGTACCTTTGCCGAAATTTTTGGAAGAGATACGTTTAATTTAATATCGTTTTAACTATGAAAATACTTAAAATTCAAGCACTTAGAGGCCCGAACATTTGGAGCATCAGAAGAACAAAATTAATTCAAATGCGACTGGATTTAGAGGAGCTAGAAGAACGTCCAACAGACAAAATTCAGGGATTCCGTGAAAGACTGGAAGCGTTGCTTCCAACTTTAATTGAGCATCGTTGTTCTGAGGGTTGTCATGGCGGCTTTTTTCAACGTGTTGATCGTGGCACATGGATGGGTCATGTCATAGAACATATTGCCCTTGAAATCCAAACTTTGGCTGGAATGAATGTTGGTTTTGGGCGTACTAGGGAGACCAAAACACCAGGTATTTATAATGTGGTATTCAATTATTTGGAAGAAAAAGTTGGTGTTTATTCTGCAAAAGCTGCGGTAAGAATTGCTGAGGCATTGATCGAAGGCACAGAATATGATCTATCAGCGGACATCCAAAAAATGAAAGAAATTAGAGAAGACGTTCGCCTTGGGCCAAGCACGGGAAGTATTGTAGACGAGGCTGTTTCTAGAGATATTCCATTCTTAAGGTTAGGTCGAAACTCACTTATTCAATTAGGTGCTGGTGTCAATCAAATGAGATTTCAAGCAACCATAACATGCAAGACAAGTAATATTGCTGTTGATATTGCCTGTAACAAAGAACAAACAAAAAAAATGCTCAATGAAGCATCTATACCGGTGGCGAAAGGAGATATTTGCTATGACACAGAAGATCTAGAAGAAACAATAGCAGACATTGGTTATCCTATTGTTATCAAGCCACTTGACGGAAATCACGGAAAAGGAGCTTCAATCAATGTGACCAATTGGGAGGATGCAGTTAAAGGCTTAAAGCATGCCAAAGAGTATTCACGACGCGTAATCGTAGAAAAGTTCATTACTGGTTTCGATTTTAGAGTTCTAGTGATTAACAATGAGGTAATAGCAGCGGCTCAAAGGGTGCCTGCTCATGTTGTTGGTAATGGAAAAAATACCATTCAAGAGCTTATTGATATAACAAATGAAGATCCAAGAAGAGGATATGGACATGAAAACGTACTTACGGAAATTACAATAGATAAATCAACGGAAAGACTTATTGACAATGCAGGATATACGCTGAGTTCTATTCTTTCGGATAATGAGACACTCTATTTGAAATCTACTGCAAACCTTAGTACGGGTGGAACGTCTGTCGATGTTACAGACCTAATGCACCCCGAAAATGTATTTATCGCAGAGCGCATTTCAAGAGTCATTGGACTAGATATTTGTGGGATTGACATAATGGCTCCCAATCTAACACAATCTTTAAAAGAGAATGGTGGGGTTATTCTTGAGGTGAATGCAGCCCCAGGTTTTAGAATGCACCTTGCACCATCCGAAGGGCTCCCGAGAAATGTTGCAGCACCTGTGATAGACATGCTCTATCCTCCAGGGAAGCCATCAAGAATCCCAATAATTTCTGTTACAGGAACGAATGGTAAAACAACAACGACTAGGTTGATTGCACACATTGTAAAAAATAACAATTATAAGGTTGGATTTACAACGTCTGATGGTATTTATATCCAGAATCATATGATGGAAAAAGGAGATACGACTGGACCAATTAGTGCAGAGTACATATTAAAGGATCCAAATGTTGAATTCGCTGTTCTTGAGACAGCCAGAGGTGGCATATTGAGATCAGGACTAGGTTTTAAAGTCTGTGATATTGGTGTAATTACAAATATTCAAGAGGACCACCTAGGCATAAGTGATATTCACGACCTTAAAGATTTATCACGAGTTAAATCTGTAGTTGTTGAAAGTGTTAAAAAGGATGGTTGGGCTGTATTAAATGGAGAAGATGAAAATTGTCTTGAAATTGCAAAATCACTCTCTTGTAATGTAGCACTTTTCAGTTTAGATGAAAACTGCCCTGCTATTATTGAGCACTGTTCCGAAGGTGGAATTGCAGCCATTTACGAAAATGGTTTTATCACCATTAAAAAAGGAGATTGGAAAATAAGAGTAGAAAGAGCGACACACATTCCATTAACAATGAATGGTAAGGCTAAATTC
>JAKMFD010000165.1 GCA_022425625.1 Crocinitomicaceae bacterium
AATGAAGCTCTTTTTGTCCGTCATAATAAACGGCAGAAATAGCGCGTCCCGGCACCCATTTTTCCAAATGAATTATGTCTTCATCAAATCTAGTTGACAAATCAAAACCACCGAGCTTATAAGATCCGTCAGCATATAAAGACAATAGCTTATCATCACCTTTAAAATCTCCTAAAAACTGACCACGTTCCTCATCATTTAACCTACCGACAATTCCATCATACCAAATTTTCCGTGCTGCCAAGGTGGAACCTCCTGTTTCTTTAAGAATTACCTTCTGAACCAATTCTTTGGTAACGCGATTCCCAACTGATTTCCTTCCTTTAATTAGTAACTCGCCTAAATCAACATCGAATTTCAATCTTTTCAAATGCGGTCGAGGACGCAGCACAACAGTCACAATCTCCCTTTCACCATTTGGATTTGCAGAAAAATAGAGGATTTTTGAGCTCTTACTCCCCTTCGTTAGGTCATACTCAGTATCTCGTGTAATACTGTTTACATAAAAACGTTTCATCATAGCTGGCCCCGCACTTCCATCCCTATACATAACATGATAAATCGTACGCTTATCTCCTCGTTTCCAAACATTTGCATAGACCAAATCTTTACCAACAAATTTCTTGTCGGTAATTTTTGTAATAAGCATCTTCCCAGATTTAAAGAAACATATGATATCATCTATTTCAGAGCAATCGTTAACGGCTTGAAGCTTTTTCAGTCCATAACCAATGAAACCTTCATCATAATCCACAAATAATTTTTTATTTGCAATGATCACCTTGGAAGCACTAATATTTTCAAAGGTCTTAATCTCAGTTTTGCGCTCTTTTCCTTCACCAAAATTTTTCTTGAGGTTTTTAAAATAATCTATTGCATAATCGACCAAATTGGCAAGATATTCTTTTACCTCTTTTATTTGGACCTCTATTTTAAGAAGATTATCGTCAGCCTTTGAGCTATCAAATCGCGTTATTCTAATCATCGGGATTTGTGTCAATTTGTGCAGGTCCTCATCAGTAATCTCACGAATGAATTGCTTTTTATAAGGCTTGAAGGATGCATAGAGGTATTCGTACAAACTTTCTCTATCTGCATATTTTTTAAAGTCAATATACATCTCCTTTTGAATAAATATTTTTTCTAAAGTTGCAAAATGCCATTGCGACTCTAGCTCTGCTAATTTTATTTCAAGCTCTCGCTTTAGCAGGAATACGGTCTGGTCTGTATTCGCTCTTAAAATTTCCGAAACCCCTAAAAATACTGGCTTTTCGTTATCAATGATTGATGAGTTGGGCGAAATTGAAACTTCACAATCGGTAAATGCATAAAGTGCATCAATCGTTTTATCAGGAGAAACTCCCGATGAAAGATGAATTATTATTTCAGCTTCAGCAGAGGTATTATCCTCAATTTTCTTAACTTTTATCTTACCCTTATCGTTCGCTTTTAATATAGAATCTATTAAGGAACTTGTTGAAGTTCCAAACGGAATTTCATGGATTATTAAGGTTTTAGCATCGTGCTTTTTGATTTTTCCTCTCACGCGAACCCGTCCTCCCCTCTTACCATCATTGTAATTAGAAAAATCAGCCATACCTCCATTAGGGAAATCAGGGAAATACTCAACTTTTTTACCTCTTAAATGATTTATTGAGTTATCAATTAGCTCAATGAAATTGTGGGGTAAAAATTTACAAGCCATACCTACTGCAATACCTTCAGCGCCTTGTGCAAGGAGTAAAGGAAATTTCATGGGTAGATTGTTCGGCTCTTTATTGCGGCCGTCATAACTCGAAAGCCAATGGGTTGTTTTTGCATTAAAAGCCACATGAAGTGCGAACTTTGACAAACGAGCCTCAATGTATCTTGGAGCAGCAGCTCCGTCTCCTGTTAGCGTATTTCCCCAGTTACCTTGACAATCAATTAATAAATCTTTCTGCCCCAGTTGCACCAATGCGTCTCCAATGGATGCGTCTCCATGAGGATGATACTTCATCGTATTTCCAATAATGTTCGCTACCTTATTGTAACGACCATCCTCCATCTCCTTCATTGAGTGTAAAATCCTCCGCTGAACAGGCTTCAATCCATCGGCCAAGCCAGGAACGGCACGTTCCAGTATTACATAGCTCGCATAATCCAAAAACCAACTCTCGTAAAGCCCACTTACAGGAACAATGTTTTCATCTAATTCATTGTTTTCAAAAGGGTTCTCTTGACTCTCTTCGTTCTGCTGGTTCTCTTCGTTTTCTAGATTTTCGTCTGACATAAAAATTTATGCTATTTCTTTCTGGGGTTCAACATCTTCCGAATCCTCAGATTCATCTTTTTCTACTCTTAAATTTTCTATGATAAACTCTTGTCTTTGCGGAGTATTTTTACCCATAAAATAAGACAAAATTGAATCTATTGAGGCATTCTGGGAAAGCAAAACAGGTTCTAGTCGCATTTCATCACCAATAAAGTGAACGAACTCATCAGGAGAAATTTCCCCTAACCCTTTAAAACGCGTAATTTCTGCATTTTTTCCAATTTCTTCCATTGCACTTTTACGTTCTTCTTCAGAATAACAGTATAGCGTCTTCTTTTTATTTCTTACTCGAAACAAGGGGGTTTGCAACACATGAACATGATTCTTCTTAACAAGGTCAGGGAAAAACTGTAAAAAGAAAGTTAAAAGTAGCATTCGAATATGCATACCATCAACATCTGCATCCGTCGCTATTACAACCTTATTGTAACGTAAATTCTCTAAATCGTCTTCAATATTGAGTGCTGCCTGAATAAGATTAAATTCCTCATTTTCATAAACGACTTTTTTTGTCAAACCGTAACAATTTAAGGGCTTTCCTTTTAAAGAAAATACAGCCTGTGTTCCGACATCTCTGGACTTTGTTATTGATCCACTTGCAGAGTCTCCCTCAGTAATAAATAAAGTCGTCTCCTCTCTTCGTTCATTTTTTAAATCACTAAGATGAATCCTACAATCCCTTAGCTTTTTATTGTGCAGATTTGCTTTTTTCGAACGCTCTCTTGCTATTTTTCGAATGCCAGCTAAATCCTTTCTTTCTTTTTCAGATTGCTTTATTTTGGTTTCAATCGTTTGAGCGACTTCCGGATTTTTATGTAAAAAATTATCTAGCTTATCCTTTAAAAAATCATTTATAAAAGCACGCATAGACTTTCCGCCAGGTTCAATTTCTTGTGAACCTAATTTGGTCTTAGTTTGCGATTCGAATACAGGCTCCATAACTTTTACAGATACGGCTGCAACGATCGACTGCCGAATATCTGAAGCCTCATAGTTTTTGCTGTAAAAATCTTTAATAACCTTAGCTACAGATTCACGAAAAGCACTTTGATGTGTACCTCCTTGCGTCGTATGTTGACCATTCACAAAAGAATAATAATCCTCACCATATGTTTTACCATGAGTAAATGCAACCTCTATATCCTCACCTTCAAGATGAATTATTGGGTATAAAGGATCGCCGTCCATATTATTTTCAAGAAGATCTTTTAGTCCATTTTTAGACTGGAATTTATTACCATTGAAGTAAATAGATAAACCTCGATTGAGATAACAATAATTCCATAACATCTTATCGACATATGGCGTTTTAAATGCATATTTTTTAAAAATCTCGTCATCGGGAGTGAATTCGACATATGTACCATTAGCCTCCTCAGTTTTCTCGATAGGAAAATCTTCAAGAAGGTTACCTCTACTAAAGGATGCTTTTTTGAGCTTCCCCTCTCGCACAGCATAAACCGAAAAATGCGAAGATAACGCATTCACGGCTTTTGTACCTACACCATTTAATCCTACTGATTTTTTAAATGCTTTTGAGTCATACTTTCCTCCCGTATTCATTTTAGAGACGACATCTACAACTTTCCCTAATGGAATTCCTCGACCATAATCCCTAACCGTAACCAAACCATCTTTGATTTGAAGATCAATTTTCTTTCCATTACCCATCACAAATTCATCAATACAATTGTCTACAACTTCTTTTACCAAAAGGTAAATACCGTCATCTGCTGCAGCACCGTTACCTAACTTTCCTATATACATTCCAGGACGTAGGCGAATATGTTCTTTCCAATCTAACGAACGGATATTGTCTTCTGTATATTGATTTTCGGCCATTTTATAACAATTGCATGGTGGTGATTAACAAATATAATCGGTAAAGGCCTTTTTTAGACAAGGATATGTTTTGAATTATGAACGATGTAACGTTGAAAATAACAAAGACTATACTTCTACAGTTTTTCTCCAAGATTCATTGAGGGCAATTATGAGCTTTCTTGCAATGGCATTTGAGAATGTTTTTGTCCTGTACCCACCTATCCAATTAATACCCTTAATAGCATTTGTGATAAAGACCTCATCAGCCGCTAATAAATTTTGAGGAAGAATACTACATTCGTATACCTTAATACCATTAGCAAGAGCGAGATTGATTACTTGCATTCGCATTGTTCCCGCCAAACATCCTTCTTCTAGACCAGGAGTGTACAGCACACCATTACTAACAACAAAAATATTACTGGAAGATGTTTCAAGAATATTCCCCTTATCATTACTTAAAAATAAATCATCTAAACCACTTTCCTTGGCAGCAATAGCAGCCATTACATAGTGAAGGCATGATTTTGTTTTATAATTTGACAAGAAGTTTTTCTGAAGCTTTATATCTGAATAGATATCAACTTCAAGCCCTTTGGCATTAAGTTCAAAAAAATTCGATGAATAAGGCTCTACCTCGATATAAAAATTTGATTCATTCGATGTAGGTAAATATGTCCCACCTGTCGCCCGATCAATGGACAATCGACACTTACCACCTTTGTCTATTTTTGATTTGGAAATAAGCTCCTCGATTCTTTCTTGAAAAAAAGCTGCATTGTAATAACTCGGGACTCTAATTCTAAGAACCTTTGCGCCTTCAATAAGCCGCGCAATATGGTTTTCTACATTTATGGGTCTTCCATTCACTATGCGGATCGTTTCAAAAACACCATCTCCATAAAGATGTGCACGATTTCCTGGATCTATAGTAGGAGCAGTATTTGGTAAAAGGTTACCGTTGTTATTTATAAAAAGCAAAGACATGTTAAAATAAAAGTGCTAAAAATTCAATTCCTTTATTGCTATCAATCAATAATACAAATAAAATCCCAAATAATGCGCCACCCAAATGTGCATCGTGAGCAACTCCAGTACCTCCACGTTTCATTGAATAATATTCAACAGCCAAATATAGAGGACCCAAAATATACGCCTTTATAGGAATTGGAATAAACATAAGATATAATTCTAACTGAGGGTACCACAGCATGGTTGCAAAAACGACTGAAGAAACAGCACCTGATGCACCGAGGGACCTATAACCTGGATTTTCCGAGTTTCTGTAATAAGGCCAAATTGTAGCAATTAATGCACCACCGAAATATAACAGAATAAAATAATAATTCCCCATTAAGCCAAACTCGAAACTCCATTGGGTTTCTAAAAAACTACCCAAGAAATAAAGTGAAATCATATTGAAAGACAAATGTGTCCAATCTGCATGAATAAAAATATGTGATAGCATACGATAATAGGCCTTGTTATACTTTACCTCATAGGGCACATACATGCTATTCTCTTGAAATTTAATATTAGAGAAACCCTGATATGAAATCAATACGGTCAGAAGAACAATAAGAAGAGTTAAGCTTAACATTTAAAATAAAGATATATATATTATTCATTGAGTATTTCAATGTCTAACTACATTGAGAAAAGTAATTACTTTTGTAAATAAAAAAATGATAGTTTCCCCCTCCATTTTATCTTGTGATTTTGGCAACGTAGAAAGAGACACAAAAATGCTCCATAACTCCGAAGCAGACTGGCTTCA
>JAKMFD010000091.1 GCA_022425625.1 Crocinitomicaceae bacterium
CTCACAGGTCCCTTTAAAAATGGAAACTACTCAATACAAAGCTACGTGACTTTTATTCATAAATTTTTAAGTGCCAAAGGCATTGATAAATGTATTCTGGGTGGAAATTCATTGGGTGGAGGCATTGCATGGAATTTTGCCCTTGATTATCCTGATATGGTGCACAAGTTAATACTTATAGATGCCTCAGGTTATCCAATAAAAGCCCAAAGTACTCCTCTTGCTTTTACGATTGCCCAAACACCCATCCTTAATAAACTTTTTACATTTATAACACCGAGGTTCATCGCTAGAAAAAGTTTAGAAAATGTATACGCGGATAAATCAAAAGTGTCAGAATCCCTCGTTGATCGCTACTTTCAACTCACTTTAAGAAAAGGTAATAGACAAGCCTTTATAGATAAATTGATCGCTCCTAAAGGACAAAGTCGATCTAAAGAAATAAATCGAATCACCAAAAAGACACTTGTTCTTTGGGGTGAGGAAGACGCATTAATTCCTTTGGAGGCAGCCTATAAATTCAATGCTCATTTACCAAATGACACGCTTATTATACTAAAAGGTTTAGGCCATGTCCCGATGGAAGAAAATCCTGAAAAAAGCATAGTTCCTCTTCTTTCTTTTTTACAAGAGGATAATTCTTTATATCAACAATAATGAAAGGGTTAAATCGTTAGTCATAATAATATGAAAAGATATATACTCACATATTGTGTTGGCTTTTTATTCATTATGCCCTCTTGTTCAAAAAACGAAAATTGTGTATTTGAAAATTCTAACAGCGCTCAAAACTGTATTGACTCAACGCTGATTGATTCCAGTATGATGTGTACTGAAGAATATGACCCCGTGTGTGGGTGTGATGGGGTGACTTACTCAAATGAATGTGTTGCCTCAAGAAACGGCGTGACAAACGTACTTCAGGGTGAATGCTGTGAATAATAAATTAATAACCAGACCAAAAATTAAAAACCACTATCCAATAAGACCTATGAAAAAAATCAGTCTGCTTCTTTTATTACTGTCTTGTATGCAGCTTTCTTTTGCACAAAAATTTACGATTAGTGGAACTATAAAAGAAGCCAAAACAGGAGAACCTATAATTGGGGCTAAAATCTTTGATTTAAAATCAAAAAAAGGAACCATCTCAAATGAATATGGCTTTTATAGTTTAACCTTGCCCCAGGATAGCGTATCCATTAGAGTCTCATATATTGGTTACACAGCTATGGAATATCAATTTGATGGCAAAAAAGATATTGCATTGCCTGTTGAACTATTGACCATTCAAGAACTGGAAGAAGTCACGGTTACGGCTGAGAAAAATATTGAAGAACGTACTCAAATGAGCTCCTTTGATGTCTCCATTGAAAAAATTAAAGCCCTTCCTGTTTTCTTAGGTGAGAAGGACATCATTAAAACTATACAGCTCTTTCCCGGTGTACAGTCGGGCAGCGAAGGTTCTAGTGGGATTTACGTTCGTGGAGGAGGTCAAGATCAAAACCTCATGCTTTTAGATGGAGTTCCTATTTACAATGCAACACACCTGTTTGGCTTTTTCTCGATTTTTAATGCCGATGCCATTAATAAGGTCACGATGATTAAAGGGGGCTTTCCCGCGCGTTATGGAGGCCGTTTGTCTTCTGTACTCGATATCAGAATGAAAGAAGGAAATATGAAGGAGTTTCATGGCGAAGGTAGTATTGGATTGATCTCTTCGAAGCTTTCTCTAGAAGGTCCTATTGTCAAGGATAAAACTTCGTTTATCGTTTCGGGAAGACGTACATACATAGATGTTCTTGCGAGACCTTTTATTAATATGCGCAATAGAAACCAAAGCAGTGGAAAAGGTGAAGAAGGCTCAAATGAAACACAAACAGGGGGCTATTACTTTTGGGATTTAAATGCGAAAATCAACCATAAGTTTTCCGAGACCAGTAGGCTTTATTTGAGTGGCTACTTTGGAAGAGATCGTTTCTACAACGATGCTACCAATAACTATACAACAGATGAAGATACCTCAAGTACAGACGAAACCTCTAGCAACGGATTAAGATGGGGAAATGCCATTGCGGCGCTGCGATGGAACAAAATTATTACTCCTAAACTTTTCATGAATCTAACGGGGACTTTCAGTCAATATGAATTTACTGTAGGTGGCCAAAATCAATCAACTACCACTTACCAAAACGCTCCTTCTACAAGCCAAAATGTTCTCTTTAACTATAATTCTGGTATTCAAGATTGGACCGTAAAGGCTGATTTTGACTTCAGACCAAATCCAAACCATACGATTAAGTTTGGACTTGGAGATACCTACCACACCTTTGTACCAGGTGTGAATCAAATAGCGCTTTCAAACAATGCTTCAAGCGGTATTGATACCACATTTGGATCGTCAAGACAATATGGTCATGAGCACTGGGCCTATTTCGAGGATGATTGGGAAATTTCAAAACGTCTGAAATTAAACATCGGACTTCATTTTTCAGGATTCAAAGCAAATCAGGAATGGTACCCAAGTATCCAGCCTAGATTCGCAGCCAGGTACATGCTCAATGAAAATTCATCATTGAAGATGTCCTACTCGAGTATGACGCAGTTTTTACACCTACTGACCAATCCAACTATTGGATTACCCACAGATCTTTGGGTGCCCGTTACAGATCGGGTGGCCCCGGAATACTCAAATCAATTTGCACTTGGTTATGCGCAAACACTATCCAAAGGCTTCCAGTTTTCCGTAGAAGGCTACTATAAAGACATGAGAAATTTAATTGCCTATAAAGAGGGAGTTAGCTTTTTTGGGTCTTCACAAGATTGGCAGGATAAAATCACGGTAGGAAACGGAAATAGCTACGGTTTAGAACTATTGGTTGAAAAAAAGATTGGTAAAACTTCTGGATGGATCGGCTATACCCTGAGCTGGTCAAATAGACAATTCGACTCTCTAAATTTTGGAAATCCCTACCCATATATATATGACAGAAGACATGATATTGGGCTTGCTGTAACACATAAGTTTAATGACCGTGTGGACATTGGTATAGTTTGGGTATTTGGATCGGGATATGCCACCACCCTCGCACAACAAACTTATTTAGGGGTTGACGGTCTCGGTATTGGGGCAAACACACCCTACGCGCCTATCGAACATATTGAGGAACGTAACGACTACAGGATGCCCGCCTACCATAGACTCGATATCGGCGTAAACCTTCACAAGAAAAAGAACAACTGGGAAAGTACCTGGAGCTTTGGACTCTACAATGCCTACTCCCGGCAAAATGCATTCTTTCTCTTCTTTGAGGAAGGAAATAATGGAACGAGGACGCTAAATCAGCTTAGCTTATTCCCTATTCTTCCTAGTGTTTCTTACAGCTTTAAATTTTAAAAAAATGAAAAAACTTATTTTATTTTTATCTACCATTCCATTTCTTTTATTCACGAATTGTACAAAAGAAATTGAGTTCGATGCACAGGATATTGCGCCAAGAATTGTGGTTAATAGTCTTTTTACAAATGACTCTTTATGGGCAGCCAATATTAGTCGAAGTGTTGGCGTATTAGAAACAACGAGCTATACGAGCATTAATGACGCCGATGTCTCTATTTTTGATGGAAACGGAGTACAGGTTACCACACTTACCAATCAAGGAGATGGGCTTTACACCTCCCCGACTGGAGCAATGCCAGTCGCAGGTGAGCTTTATACCATCGAGGTGAGTGCACCTGGATATACGCCCGTAAGCGCAACAAACAGAATTCCAGCAGCCGTTCAGATCAATAGTATTGATACGGTTAGTAGCACCAATAGCGATGGACAGACTATCTTGGAAACAACCATAAACTTTCAAGATCCGCCGGCAAATGAAAACTACTATATGATCGAAGTCTTGGTCAAAGGCACGTGGATTGACGAATGGGATGAATTTGAAGGAGATACCATCGAGTTTCGTGAGCCCTTAGAAATTTCTTGCAATGATGTTAATGTAGAAACCGTTAATAGATTCAATTTTGGAGGGTTCGAAAACACATATCTATACCTTATGCTCAAAGATGAAAATTTTGATGGGGAAGATTACGCACTCACCTTTAGTGTGATCAATTATGCCGAGCTGAAAGACCTAGAGCTTTTTGGAGAAATTAGATTGGTCAACACCAGCGAGGCGTACTTCAACTATCTAAAATCCTTTAATATGTACCAAAGAGCAAGTGGAAATCCATTTGCAACGCCTGTACAAGTCTACTCGAACGTAGAAAATGGCATGGGAATATTCGCGGGAGGAACGCTCACATATTGGGATGTGGGATTTTGATTGCAAGACATAAACATACCACATTTATCCTCTTTTTCTGTAGCACCTTGCTTCTTAGTATGGGTAGCTGCCGAAAAGGCTACGAGGCAAGGTTTGGTCCATTCTATATTCTAGATGATACAACCGTTGTTGTTAATGGTGATATGGGAAGCCGAGTATACAATCAGCTAGAAAGGTTGCTCAATAAATACCCTGACATTAGCTACGCTATTATGGAAAAGTGCCCTGGCTCTCGGGATGATGAAGAGCTTTTTAAAGCCGCACGCATGCTCTATAATCAAAACGTACATATCCACCTTCCACCAAATGCTAAAATAGAATCCGGCGCCGTAGATTTATTCTTGGCAGGAACCACACGCACGATGGACGAAGGAGCAAAAATAGGCGTACATGCTTGGAATGATGGAAATACATCTGCCACAGAATATCCTATTGGACATGAGGAGCACGAGATCTATATTGACTACTATGCCAGTATCGGTTATTCACAACAAGAGGCAGAAAATCTGTATTATTTTATCATCAATGCTGCTGGGCCGAACAACATTCATTATATGACAGCCCAGGAAATTGCAGAATATTCAATTTTGACACCTTAAGCGATAAGGCTCAATAAATATCCAAATGCTGCTCCAAACAAAACGATATAGGCACTATTTAATTTTTTAAAGACAAATACAATTACAAGGGTAATTGCTGCAATTAGCATCATGCGCCAATCCGAGGTTGTTTCTTTCGCCATTTCAATACAAACAACGATGATTACCGATACGGCGCCAATATTGACTGCGTCTAAAAAACTACGGAGAGGTTTTGACTTTTGCATTCTTGGGATCAATGGATTTAGAAAAGCAACAAACAAGAATGAAGGTAAAAATATACCCACTGTCGCCATTATTGCTCCTGATAATCCATTTAATTGATAGCCAATAAAGGTTGCTGTTGACAACACAGGCCCCGGTGTGAATTGTCCAATTGCTATTGCATCCATGAGTTCCTGACGTGTCAGTAAATCGTTTGCGACAAGCTCCGCCTCTAAGAAGGCAAATAATACATAGCCACTACCATATAATATTGCTCCCACCTTTAAAAAGGTTAATAATATTTTTATACTTCCACCGGTGAAAGGAAGAGCTCCTGCAAGTGTAAATGGGAGAAAGGAATTTAATTTAGATTGATTGGTTTTTAGAAAATAAAGGAGTAGTCCCGTGAAGCCACAGGTGAACAATGCCAATACTTCACTAAGGCCAAACAGGCAAGCTGTGATTGTTAAACAACCCAAAACACCGAGCTGCCAAGATTTTAAAGCCTTCTTTCCGAGCTTATATGCAGCCATTACGATAATTGCAATGACAGCAGGTTGAATTCCATAAATAAATGGTTTGACCTCTGGAAGCTGTCCATAAGAAACATAGAACCAAGCAAAAAAACCTGTAATTAAAATTGCAGGGATTAAAAAAGACATACCCGCTACTATAAGCCCCTTCCAGCCTGCACGTTCATAACCACAATGCATGGTCATTTCAGTTGAGTTAGGCCCTGGTATTAGATTCGTCGCACCAATTAGATCCAGAAAATGTTCTTGACTCATCCACTTTCGTTTGCGGACAACCTCATCTTCCATCATGGCAATATGTGCCGCCGGACCACCAAAAGATATCGTTCCCATTTTTAGAAACAGCTTTGCGATATCAATTATTTTTTTGCTTTCTGTCATCCTACTAACAACATCCTGACCCTGGCGCACATGCGCTATTTCCAGAATTATCTTCAGAAGCTATGTTGACTCTTTCACTTTGAGGTACGATGCCACATTGATCTTCAGCCAAACAAGCGGTTTGTTTTGATTCTAGTACAAAACAATCCTTATCAAAGGATAAAGCATATTTACCAACAGTATCGCTTTGGTATTCAACCTCCATATCAACATCAAGCAATTGTATTTTCTGAGCAGCAGTAGTAATAATTGACATTGCTTTCGAAGGCGACAACCTATGCTCTGTATCATGATCAGACCATAACTGAAAAGAAACAAAACGATCTTCTCTTAATGTTCCTCCACAGTCGATATAGGTTTTACTTGTAATGCCTAGCTCGGTAATATGAAAATGAGCAGGAACCATAATACCACTCTCGAGTCGAAAAGATAAGGTGTCGAGTTGATTTAGGCATGCAACGAATTGACTTAACTTCATGTCTTATTATATTTCTCCAGCGACTGCTTCGCTAACATTAATAATGTGGTCTCCGACTTTTTCGCAAGAGGAGAATATATCGTTATAAAGAATACCAGACTGGAATTTATATTCGCCCTTTTCTGTATTTTCTAGGTACGACTTCCTCAATTGGTTTCTAAATTGATTGACCTCACGTTCCGCTTTTATAGCAGCATCGAGATTAATATGACCGAATTCAGCGTTTAAGTTTGTATTCATGGTCTTAAATGCCTTTTCAAGACAATCTAACATCTTATTGATGTTATCTCTTTGTTCGGGAAGGAAATAAATTTTTTGATCATCCTTGCGCTCAATTGTTTTTGAGATTTGATAATAGATATCTCCAATTCGTTCTAAGTCGTTTGTGATACTCAACATGCTTCTAATTTGAGAGGATGCCTCAGCGCTTATCTCTTGTGTAGCTACTTGATCAAGATAGTTTGCGACCTCAACTTCAACGCGGTCCGTAATCTCTTCGTACTTTTTGATTTTGTAGAACATCTTGTTACGCGTCTTTTTGTCCTGGTCGTTAATCAGTGTTCGAATAAATTCATTCATTCGAGTCGTCACTTCACCAAACTTTGCCACCTCTTTTTTAGCTTCGAGTATGGCCACCTCTGGCAAACCAATACCTCCAGCACCAGCAATATAGTCTAGTTTAAATTCTTCATCAGTCTCTCCTTTGGACTTCACTGTTCTTTCTGCCACACGAACCAAATAAGGAACGAAGCCAATAAGAATGATAACATTGGCGGCATTAAATAAGGTATGGAATAGAGCAATTCCCTCCGTTGAGAATGATGTATTCGTTGGATCAAAAGGAACACCATGACTTTGACCAATCAACCATCCTATTCCATCTAAAAAGAAAGGTATTACGATTAGCATCCATGTAACCCCAACAATATTAAATAAAGAGTGAATTCTAGCAGATCGTTTCGCATGAACATTTCCAACCAAAGAAGCGAGCTCTGCTGTAATAGTCGTTCCAATATTTTCTCCTAGCACCATCGCACAAGCCACTTCAAAAGGAATAATCCCTTTTGATACCATGGTCAATGTTAAGGCCATGGCTGCACTCGATGATTGAATTACAATTGTAACCATCGCACCAAGTAATACGAACATTAAATTGCTAAAAAATGGGATGTCTTTATAATTTACAAAGAACTGGACCAAGGCAGAATCCTTGTCCAAATCAGGAACAGCATCCTTTAAAAATTGAAGTCCGATAAATAAAATTGCAAAACCAATAATGGCATTTGCCAAATCTTTTGATTTTCTAAAGGACATAAAGAGTAACGGAGCTCCAACAGCAATGAGTACAAGCGCATAACTGGATATACTCACTTTGAATCCTAATAATAAAACCAACCAGGCTGTAATCGTTGTTCCAATATTGGCTCCCATCATCACACCTGCAGACTGTCTCAGGTTCAATAGACCAGCATTTACAAGACTCACTGTCATAACAGTAGTTACTGAGGATGACTGTACAATAGCCGTGGAGCTAAAACCTGTAATTACTCCCTTAAACCTATTGGAGGTAATTGACCCTAACATCTTGCGAAGGCGCTCTCCTGCAGTACGCTGCATCCCATCGCTCATCACCTTCATTCCGAAAATAAATAGACCCAAAGAACCAATTAGAATCAAAAATTTCATTACACCCCAACCTCTTTCTGTTTTGGCTTTCACTTTCGATGACCAAATAACATCTGAATCTTTTGAAACCTCTTTCACTTTGTCGTCCACAAGACCTACATATACATCATACTTTTCAGCACCAATTAGGTTTTTAACCTCATAACTCGTTTTATTTATATCAAATGGCTCACTATATTTCCAATCACTTCCCTCGTAACCTTTCTTATTTCTTTTCGCACCAATCTTAGTGTTGTATTTAATGACAAGACTTTTATCTGAAATATTTTCTAAAGAAGCATAATCTAAACTCCATGTTAGTTTCAATCCATCTGGTTTCGCATGAGCCTTGAGATTGACGAAAACCGATTCATCAATTTCAGCAGTAACTTCCGATGTTGCTTCAGTGGATTGTGCGGTATCTATATCAGCATTAACGGCGTCGCCTTGGGCGAACGTGATTATAGTACTCGCTATGAATGAAAGACAAAATAAAAACGTTTTCATAATCTTATTTTATTAGTTATGTGTGCAAAATTAAGCAAGAAGAATAAACTGTAATTAAAAAGGAGTGCATATTAATGATATGTTAACATTAAAAAAACATAACTATTTGAAATACAATAAAATAGGATAATAAATAAATATTAAATCAGTCAAATAAGTATCATTCTCCGAGCCATATTATCTTATTGTTAAGAATAGAACAACCAGGTATTAAGTAAGAAATAAAATCCCAAACTTTGTGCCGGATTTAAAAAGTGAAAAAATGAAAAAATTATTATTTATCCCATTTCTATTTATGTGCCTAACGGTTTTTGCACAGGACCTAACCAATACTCCATTTGGAAAAGGAATCATTAACCTAAAGTCTAAAGATAACTCTTGGACGACGAAAGTAGCTTTTCGTTTTCAAACAAGATATGATGGAGAATTTGACTTCTCTGATAGCAGTTTCTCTGATCGTGCTTATGTCAGACGTGCCAGAATTAAAGGACATGGATATGCATTTAGCCCTAAAGTTCAATACAAATTCGAATACGATGTACACAATGGCCAGGTATTAGATGCTGTAATCAAGTGGAACTTTGCGGGAAATTGGAACCTTTGGTTTGGTCAAACAAAAATGCCAGGTAACATCGAGCGGGTATTCTCTTCTCAAAAACTACAACTCGTAGATCGTTCATTACTCAATAAATACTTTACCCTTGACCGTGATGCTGGTGTTCAGTTGAGACACAAGTTAAACCTTGGGGAAACATTTTTAGTGCGCTCCAAACTAGCTATTTCGCAAGGAGAAGGTCTCAACAGAAAAGCATGGTCTTCAGGCAATTCATATACAGGAAGAATAGAGCTGCTTCCTTTTGGAAATTTCACAAAAAAAGGAGATTACTTTGCTTCCGACCTTAAGAGAGAGGAATCACCAAAACTGATGCTCAGTGTTACTTATGATTACAACGACAATGCTATGCGTCAAGGTGGGCAAATGGGAAATGATATCGCCGGTTCAACAAGAGATTTACAGAGTATTCAAGCAGATGCACATTTCAAGTATAGAGGCCTATCCTTTTTCGGTGAATATGCCAATAGAGTAACAACAGACGGCGACCCGGTAAATGATCTAGGTGAGGTTTATCATACAGGCTCTGCATTAAACCTTCAAGGTGGTTACCTATTTAAAAACAATTGGGAATTGGCAGGTAGATATACGCAAGTCGATTTTGAAGAGGCGACTGGTCTAGACAACTTCACACAATACACGGTTGGATTTTCAAAATATGTTGTTGGACACAACTTGAAAATTCAAGGTGATTTCGGGATCACACAAGAGGCAAATAATGATGATATCCTCTTCATCAGACTTCAAACTGAATTCAATTTCTAGGTAAAGAAACTTTACTGTTAAAAATGAAGGCAAGGAATGTTCCTTGCCTTTTTTATGAGACTTCTTTTTGGTTTTATTTTAGGATGCTGAACTTTTCAATTCGAAGGTTGTACACGAATAAAAAAAGAGATGAAAGATAGCCTAAAAATAGAAACGCCTTGCCATGAGGACTGGACCAAAATGTCGCCTAATAAGGAAGGCAGACATTGTGGCGTTTGTGATAAAACCGTAGTGGATTTTACGGTAATGTCGCAGGGAGAAATCACAAACTACCTCTCTAATAATTATAAAGCTCAAATTTGTGGCCGCATATTGGTCCCTAGAGAAAAGGAAGCTGCGATTCAAATAAAACTGAAACGCCTCTATAAAAATATAGAGGATAAAATTCGCTTCAAGCCACTGCGTATATCACTACTTGGCTCTTTGAGCTTGATCATGCTCATTGCAGGGTGTACCGAGAATCACAAATCAGATGGGGTAAAAAAGCAACAGGTTCGGCAAATTATTCATACAGATACATTGATTGGAGATACCATAGCGGCAGAGATTCAAAAAGAAACGAGTCCCATTAGAGAAACAACACTTGGAAATATAGCGCAACCTGACTTTGACAAACCCTCCAACGAAACCATACAAAATACAACACCCCCAGAAGCTGTCCCGATTGTTGGAAAGGTCATTTACCAACAAGAATTAATGGGTGAGGTTAAACCGCTTGACTTAAAAAAAGAAACTCTAAACTAAGCCTATATAAAATCCCTACCTTTGCCGCCAAATTCATTCCTATGGAAGGCAAAAAAATCACCATTATCGGCTGTGGAAATTTAGGACAAGCCATCTTAAAAGGCCTCATGAAAAGTACGAACAAGGTAAATCTTGTGGCCACAAAAAGAGATCCAGACGCTATAAAACATTTCGAGAAAGAGGGCGTTCGTATTCTTGACGATAATATCAAAGCAATTGAAGACGCAGACCTCAACTTATAGGCCCTGAAACCATACAATGTATTAGAGGTATTAAAAGATTTAGCCCCGCATATAGATGCAACAAAACAGGTTGTTGTCTCACTCGCAACGGGTGTGCTGCTTTCGGCCTTAAGGGAGAACGTTCAAAGTGACGTCCCCATTTATAGAGCGATGCCAAATACTGCTGCAGATGTTTCTGCATCGATGACTTGTATTGCCTCTAATCATTCAAGCCATGACGCGCTCATAGAAGCATGTTTTAATACCATTGGAAGTACGATTCGAATTGATGAAAAACTCATGGATGCTGCAACTGTGTTGGGTGCTTGTGGTGTTGCATTTGTCCTTCGTTTTATGCGCGGTATGGTACAAGGAGGTGTTCAAATTGGCTTCGACTCAAAAACAGCAAGTACCATTGTTAACCAGACCGTTAAAGGTGCTGCAGAGTTGCTTATTTCTGGAGGGCAGCACCCTGAATTTGAGATTGATAAGGTAACCACACCAAAAGGATGTACCATATCTGGGCTCAATGAAATGGAACACAATGGATTTAGCTCTGCGCTAATTAAAGGAATTGTAAGCTCGTTTGATGCCATTGATTCATAAGAAATCCTTATTTTCAGTACGCAAAAAACAAAACTACGGAATATGCTACACCCTTCTGTCTTTCCTTTTCTAGAGGAACTTCGAGATAACAATAACCGTGATTGGTTCAAAGACAATAAGCACAAACACGATGCAGCAAGAGCATGCGTAGTTCAATTCACACAAGCATTATTTGAGCGTTTGAGTGACGAGAACCAGCTAGACGGTCAAAAAGTATTTCGTGTCTATCGAGACGTGCGTTTTTCAAAAAATAAAACACCTTACAAGTCTCATTTTGGGATCGGATTTCACCGCATTAAGCCACAGTTTCGCGGCGGGTATTACCTGCACCTTGAACCAGGAGCATCGTTCTTTGGCGCTGGGTTTTGGGGCCCTAATAAAGATGATCTTTTTCGAGTTAGAAAAGAAATCGAAATGGACCCTGAATATTTTGAAAAAATGGCAACCGGTAAAAAATTAACTGAAACATGGGGAGCCATGAAGGGAGACCAATTAAAAACTGCACCCAAAGGTTTTGACAAAGAACATCCAGGGATTAATCACCTACGTTTCAAGCAATATATCTTTACTAAAGAAATACCTGACACCCTGCTTTTTGATGAAAATTTTGAGCAATGGATGGTGGATCATTTTAATGCCATTCGCCCCTTCTTGGATTACATGGGAGAGGTGCTTACCTCAGACCTCAACGGAGCGTCACTCCTCTAAAAGGCAATGAAGAAAGCGCTT
>JAKMFD010000103.1 GCA_022425625.1 Crocinitomicaceae bacterium
CATTTAGATATCTTTGTGAAATATCCTTCCTATATGCCTCCGCATCCTCATATGGTTTTTGAATGAATCTTCCTGAAGGCGTGTAATATCTTGCTATAGTTAATCTAATTTCTGAACCATCACTCAATCCCATCGGACGTTGAACAAGACCTTTACCAAATGTTCTTCTACCCACAACGAGACCTCTATCCCAATCTTGTATAGCTCCTGACAAAATCTCACTAGCACTTGCAGAATATTCATCAGTTAATACAATGAGCTTTCCCTTTTCAAAAAGACCTTTAAATTCTGATCGTAAATTATTTCTTGGCTGTGCTCTTCCTTCTGAATAAACGATAAGCTTTTGATTTGATAAAAATTCATCTGCCAACCTATGAGCCGTTCCGAGCAGACCTCCACCATTGCCCTGTAAATCAAAAATCAAACTTTTCATTCCACTATTTTTCAAATCCCCAAGGGCCATCCGCACCTCTTCGTGCGAACGACGAGAAAAACTATTTAATTTGATGTAACCAATTTCTTTGTCAATCATGTAATACGAATCAACTGAAAACACTGGGATTTTATCTCTTGTAATATTGAACACAAGATTTTTCTTTGCATTACGTCTAAAGATTTCCACTTTCACTTTACTTCCCAATTCACCCATGAGTTTTTCACGAACATCACTGTTTTGAAGCCCTATACCAGCTATCCCTTCTCCATCAACAGCTACAATTTTGTCTCCGGCGAGAACTCCAAGCTTTTCAGCAGGACCTCCTGATATTGTCGCTACAACATTCAATGTGTCTTTCATTATCTGAAAGCGTATTCCGACGCCCACAAAACTACCATTGATAGATGTTTGCGCGGCTTGTAATTCATCTGCAGGGATATATGTTGAATGCGGATCTAGTTCCTCTAGAAGCGCAACAATAGCCGTTTCTGTTAAAGCTTCAGCATCGGTGTCGTCTACATAATAATTTGAAACCTTATCGATGACGTCTTTAAATTTTACGGATGTAGCATTCGGATTCTTTTGTGCTAAAAACGTAAAAGAATTAAAACAACAAAAGATTAATGTGAAAAGGAAAGTATGACGCATGTAATGGTTTTAATTTAAAACGGATTCTAACAAAAATAGTAACACTTGGGAGGTGGAAAGGTTTTTTTAAGCTTTTTAACACCTCTTTAAATGAAAAAATTAAGGTTTTATTGTTAGTATGTTTTTAAAACCATTTGAATCTCAACTAGTATTTGAATGTATTTTTGAATCATGCTTCAAAGAAATACCCTATTAAAAAGGCACAATACATTTGGAATTAATGCTTCGGCATCATTTTTTGCGTGCTTTAGCTCTGAAGAAGAATTATTAGTCCTTCTCAAGGAAAATAAAAATCATGAGCTTTTCATTTTAGGTGGTGGCAGTAATATCCTATTTACAAAAAACTTTGAGGGTCTTGTTCTCAAAAATGAAATCGAAGGTTTCAAAATTGTACATGAATCTGAAAAGTCCGTACTGGTTGAGGCAGGAGCTGGCATGAACTGGCATCAATTTGTCTTGAAATGCTTAGACCTAAATTTTGGTGGTGTTGAAAATCTAAGTCTAATCCCTGGAAATGTTGGCGCGAGCCCAATGCAAAATATAGGTGCGTATGGAGTGGAAATAAAAGATGTTTTTGAATATCTTGAAGCCCTTCACATTGAGACTGGAAAATTAAAACGATTCACAAATGAAGAATGTGCATTTGGTTATAGAGAGAGCATATTTAAAAATAAGGTTAAAGGTGAATATATCATCTGTCGCGTCGGCTTTAGATTAACTAAAGAGCATGTGATCAATACTTCTTATGGCGCCATAAATAAGGAGCTAGAAAATCAAAGCATCCTGAATCCAACTATTAAAGACGTAAGTAATGCCGTTATTGCAATACGAAAATCAAAGCTTCCCGATCCAAATGAAATTGGTAATGCTGGCAGTTTTTTTAAAAACCCAATAATACCTCTAAAAACGCTAAAGATATTACAAGAAAAATATCCTAGTATCCCTCATTATCCTGCTGGAGATCAAAGTATAAAACTCGCTGCCGGATGGCTAATAGAGCAAGCTGGCTGGAAAGGAAAAACTTTTAATGGAAGTTATGGTGTTCACAAAAAACAAGCATTGGTTTTGGTGAATTACGGAAATGCCTCAGGCAATGAAATTCTAAACCTTTCAAACCTTATTATTGAAGACGTTAGAGAAAAGTTCGGTGTTCATTTAGAAAGAGAGGTTAATATTCTCTAATCCTTGAAGTAGATTGACCTAGAATTAATAAATTCGCATTTAAATACATTGTGACATGAAAATTTCATTCAAGTGGTTAAAGAATTATCTTGACTTTCAGCTAACTCCGGAAAGAATCTCTGAAATATTGACAGATACCGGGTTAGAAGTTGAAGGGCTTCATAGCTTTGAAGAAATCCAAGGTGGCTTAGAAGGAATCGTTATTGGTGAGGTAATGTCATGCGAACCCCACCCGGATGCTGATAGGTTAAAGGTAACTACGGTTAATTTAGGTGATGAAATTGTTCAAATCGTTTGTGGGGCACCGAACGTTAGAAAAGGAATCAAAGTTGTTGTATCTAAAGTTGGAGCAACACTTTACCCAAAGGGTGAAAAACCTTTTAAAATCAAAAAAGCTAAAATTAGAGGCGTAGAGTCAGTAGGTATGATTTGTGCAGAAGATGAAATTGGACTTGGTGTTGCTCACGAAGGGATAATTATTTTACCTGACTCTGCAAAGGTAGGACTCGAAGCTTCGCATTATTTCGAAATATATAGAGACCATCAGCTAGAGATTGGCCTCACACCGAATAGATGTGACGCAATGGGGCATATTGGAGTAGCAAGAGACCTCAAGGCGTTTTTAAATTTTCATGAAAACGCTAACCTTGAAATAAAACTACCCGAATCCGTCATTAAAACTGGAACAACTTCACAAAACAAAGGGGTCAAAATCAATATTGAAAACCCTGAACTTTGCCCTAGATATATTGGAGCCGTTCTTGACAATGTCGTCGTAGAACCATCTCCAAAATGGCTAAAAAACCACTTAAAATCTATTGGATTAGAGCCGATTAACAATGTTGTTGACGTAACCAACTTTGTCATGTTCGAATTTGGCACACCAATGCATGCTTTTGACCGCAATGCAATACAAAATGATATTTCAATCAAAAATGCAATAAAAGGCACTGAATTCGAAACATTAGATGGCGAGAAACGGAAACTTACAGGTAGTGAACTAATGATTACTAGTGGAGGGGAAAATCTATGTATGGCAGGTGTCTTTGGAGGTTTACATTCTGGTGTTTCAAATAAAACGACGAGTATTTTTCTTGAATCTGCTATTTTCAATGCCACCTCCATAAGAAAGACCGCTAAAGCACATGCTTTACAAACAGATGCTAGCTTCAGATTTGAAAGAGGTGTTGATCCAACATTTACGGAAAAGACTATGCTTCGAGCAATTTCTTTAATTCAAGAAATAACAGGTGCACGATTAGCTATGGAGCCCGTTATAATCGACCATGTCGATAAAACACCTAAAAACATATCATTTAGTACAACCTTTTTAAACAATCGGCTTGGCACGCAGTTGCTTACCTCAGAAATATGTAAAATCCTATCAAACTTAGATTTTAAATGTAAAAATACTTTAGGTGAAAATATAGAAGTAACTGTACCTCAGTATCGTATAGATGTCACAAGAGCCGAAGATGTTTTAGAAGAGGTACTGAGGATCTACGGGTTCAATAAGGTCGCGCTTCCTAAAAAATGGCACATCTCATTCCCTGTGGAAGATGGAAAAAATGAAGAAAACATTCAAAGAACTACATCAGAGTTATTTGTTTCGCGAGGGTTTAACGAAGTGCTAAATAATTCACTTAGAAAAAATGATTTAGGAGATGATGAAAAAACAAGTGTTGCTATCCTAAATCCTTTGAGTAAGGAACTTGCAACTATGAGAAAATCTTTGTTTTTTGGCTTGCTCGAAACAATTGAATACAATCAAAATAGACAGCAGGTAGAACAAAGGATTTTTGAGTTTGGAAAAACCTATTTCAAAACAAATGATAAATACGTCGAAACCAGAGAACTGGCATTTGCAATCTCAGGTAAAGTAAACGATCAATCATGGCAATATAAAACAAGAAACCTTGATTTCTTTGACTTAAAACAGAGCTGTGATAACCTAATGACCAAACTGGGCATAAAGAAAAAGCTTATTGAAGGTGCAAATATTGATGGATTATTTGAAAGAAGTTACGCCTATACCGTTGGGAAAGATTCACTTATAGAATTCGGACAAGTAAATACCTCACATTGTAAAAAAGCAGGTGTAAAGTCAAAGACCTTTATTGCAATTGCAAATTGGGATCTATTACTTAAATACAGCAATGCAAAAACCATATTCAAAGAGCTTCCAAAAACATTTTTTGTTCGAAGAGACTTTTCATTAATACTGGATGAAAACGTTGAATATGCCTCAATTGAAAACGAAGGCTACAAAGCCAATAAGAAATTATTAAAAGACATCACTCTATTTGATGTTTATGAGGGAGATAAGCTGCCTAAAGGAAAAAAGTCGTATGCTGTTTCTTTCACATTTCAGGATAATGATTCGACACTTCAGGACAGTACGATTGATCCTATAATGGAAGATATTCGAAAAAAACTTGAAGAAAATCTTGGAGCAGAACTTAGAGGCTAAGCTCTTTTAATTTACCTAAGAAGCGGTCGAGATTTTCATTTTTGATGATTTCATCTTTTCCTACGACTAAGAGATTTTTAGATTTATTAGAATGCAACCAAAGTTTGAGATTTACAATAGAAACATTTAACGTACCATTAATATCAATTCTGTAGGTTGACTTTTGATTCTGATCAAACAAGGACTTAAGATTCCAATTCTCCTTTGATATCGATTGGTTTTCACTAATAATTAGCAAAGAATCGTAATTCTCAATAGTTAACTCATAGCGTTCTTTGGTATGTACAACCTCATTAGCGTTTGCAGCACACCAAGCCTCTATAGCCTTTGAAAAAGACGTATTTGCTTTAAGATATATTGTTTCTAACCTCATGAATTAAATAGCTTGCCAAAGATAGTTGAAATAATGAGTCCCGGTCTAAAAAATGTAATTATCCTAAAATTAAATTATTGAAATCAATAAAAGGTAGACCTTTATAATGCGCTTATAAAATCGTTCACCAATTCGGGAGGACGCGCAACAATTACTTTATCACCAGAAACAAGAATTGGTCGCTCTATCAATTTGGGATACTTAACCATTAAGGCAAATAACTCATCATCCGTCAAATCTTTACCTTTTATATGAGCTTTAAAATCTTGTTCTCCCTTACGCATTATGTCGATAGGCCTTACTCCTAATCGATTAACAAGTCGCTTTAAGGTGCTGATAGAAAAGGGCTCTTTTAAATACTCCACAATATCAACATCCACATTTTTATCTTGTAAAATAGCCAACGCTTGACGACTTTTTGAACAACGATTGTTATGATAAATTGAAACTTTTTTCATGTTGCAAAAATAATATATTTAAGCAATGACAGAATTCAATAATTGTTCAAAAGTTATGTTCAATTCAAACATTTTTAGTTTCAATAAGTCAAGCTATTCGTTAATTTTGTAGAAAGCACTGCATGGATTTCATGAATGAACTTAACGATAGCCAAAAGGTCGCGGCGGAACATATTTACGGCGCTGCTATGGTCATTGCAGGTGCAGGTTCTGGTAAAACACGTGTGCTCACATACCGCATTGCTCATATGATGGAAAATGGGATTGACCCATTTAATATTTTAGCCTTGACTTTTACGAATAAGGCCGCCAAAGAAATGACGGAAAGAATCAGCAATATTTCAGGAGGGCATGAGGCTAAAAATATAACGATGGGAACCTTTCATTCCGTCTTCTCAAAAATCCTCAGATTTAATGCCGATAGAATTGGTTTTCCCAGCAATTTTACAATTTATGACACCCAAGACTCAAGGAGTCTCATTAAGGATATTATTAAAGGGTTCAATTTAGACGACAAAGCATACAAGCCAAGCCAAGTTTTTGGTAGGATATCTACAGCTAAAAACAA
>JAKMFD010000123.1 GCA_022425625.1 Crocinitomicaceae bacterium
ATCACTTGAAATCCATCTGCAAAAATCTGAATAGAATTACCTGACCAACCATCACCAGAGGCGTCAAACATTTCAATACCATAAGTTATTTGAGAGGGCTGATAGAATAGAGCATTCAAATCCACAGAAACATCATCAATGATAGAGCCCGGAGGTGCTATTTGATAGGCATTAAGCACAGGATTTGAATTTGGCCATGCTTCGTCAAAAATTACATTTGTAGGTTGAAAGGATATGATATCTGGATCAATAATCACTGGGAATTCACGATCGTTATTTCGCAACCATTCCATATCTACTTTTGTTTTTAATCGAAAACCATTAGACAATGTATCTATTTCAAAAAAGACTAAGCTTTTAAGTTGGTTTGATAAGCCATTATTGCGATTTGAAATAAAGTCATCGATTGGAATAGACGACTTATTCGGCTCGATTACAGCAGGCTTATCAAAGCTTGCCATTTGTTTATGCTGTTCATTCAAAATAACAATGACTTCATCTTTGATTTCGGCGAACCAATTCTCGGGTAAAACAACCTCCTCCTCAAAGACGAGATAGTTTGCATTTTCCGGAAAATTACTCAGCACATCAGCAGACTTGATAATATAATCCGCTTTCCTTCTCCCATAATCCATCTGAACGGAAAGATCTATATCGTTATAAATATTTGAAAATAGTGCCTTGTTTCCGAGCACTTGAACACTAGATTCATTGATGAATTGTGGATTTATTGAGGCGCCCTGCATTTCTGCATACATCCTCGGATTTTTAAAGTCTTTAATCGTAAAACCATCTTCGGTTTCGGTTAATAGGCCTTGACTGATTTCAACTGGGATATAACTTTTGAGCGTATTTGAAGCATTGACATAGGGAAATTCGGGGTTTTTCAGTCCGGGATTCGCAATGATATTCAAGTCAATCGGGTTTAAGGATTGGTCTTCCTTAAAATGTATTGGATGTGAGTGATTTGTATTCGTAAAACTGCCATCTTCATTCGCTACTGTGTATGAATTTGCAGTTCGCATTGAAGGGATATCCTTGTTTTGGACATCAATATTTTTTTGTCCATAAGAAATTAGGACAGGTAAAAATACCATTAAGAAGGTGAACGGTCCCGCAAGTTTAGATTGCGCAACTGTCTTAAAGAAATTCATTCTTTAGTTCGAGTTTTAGTTTTAGTCTTAAAACTTAGGTTTCTAATTCGCCGTTTTAAAGAATCTAAGAGCTTAATAAGCTTCGCTCATGATCACCAGCAATTTAAAAATCTAAATTTTCATCGGGTTGGTTTAGTTCCCCAATTGAGTATGGCAAAGTTACAAATTATTATTTCGAATTCATAATAGAAATATTCGACGCGCATAACTAGCGTCAAAGAGGTTTTAGGATTTTAATTTTTTGAATAAAAAAAGCCCCCATATTACTATGGAGGCCTTCTTAACATTTGTTTGTTTTGCTATCTGATACTGTGCTTAACGACTGTTGTTCGCATGGTACCATTTTCAATATGTATATAGTAGATTCCTGGTGACAATAGTTCTTGAATCACATACATGTTAATCCCTGAATTCACCTCTATTGGCTTGGTGAATACAATGTTACCCTTTGTATCTACCATATTTATGTTTGCAGCACCCTTTAAGCTTTCATTATTCATGATCACCTGGAAGGTTCCAGAACTTGGATTCGGGAACACGGAGAAGTATCCCTCAGACGTTGCCTGGCAATTGGCATTCAAAATCAAGTTGTCATACACTACCGATGCACCATCAATGTCGTTTTGTGTTAATCTGTAGTAGTTGTTCCCTGACACTGCTCCTTCATGCGTGTAATCGTATGTGATTAGCGTATTGCTGAATCCTGCGGCAGGCTCCGTGTGGATTGTCTTCCAATCTACTCCATCTCGTGAGTAAGCCACTTCAAAGTCTTCACTGTTCTGCTCAGAAGCTGTCTGCCATACCAAATCAACAACACCTTCATTACATACACCATTGAAAGAAATCAATTCTACAGGTAATGCATTATCGTCCTCTGTTCCAGCTCCAAAGAAACTAAAACCAGTTCCTGATGCGGTCACCGTGTAATCACTATCTACACTTCCACTTATTGACCCATGCGTCAATGCCACCCAAGATGTATGACTCGGACCTGCACTCTTTATAATACGTACTTTAGTTCGATCCATACTCGCTGAGTTTGCACCTGTCAAACCATTCATATGAATCGTGAGATTATAGGCTGCTGAATTGATATCTGCTGAATAATCATCTGAAGCTCCTGTTGCTGTCGATCCAGGGCTAATCTCCCAATATCCTTCATCATCATAGTTTTGAATCAATTGCCCATCTGCTGTTGTTAGTGGTAGACCCGCATACAAGTCGGCACCACTCAGCTGTGGATAACCCGCATTATAGGATGCTGTTAAAAACTGATTCGATCCTGGTGTTGAGCCAAAACTCACCGTTACATCTCTTGTTGTTGAAGCATTTCCGATTGGGAAGGACTTCGAAGAGCTCGATGCATCCGCAAAATACCTACGTAGCTTACCAGTA
>JAKMFD010000042.1 GCA_022425625.1 Crocinitomicaceae bacterium
ACTAAACGTCCGAAGAAGTAATAAATCATTAACCTTTATTATTTAATATAATGAGAAGAAGAAAGGCCAAAAAAATTGCGATTCTACCAGATCCAAAATTCAATGAAGTTGTTGTTACAAAATTCGTTAACAATCTCATGTTTTCTGGTAAGAAGAGCTTAGCATTCAGAATTTTTTATGATGCCATTGATATGGTGAATGAAAAAGTAGACGACCAAGAAGGTTTGGAAGTTTGGAAGAAAGCGATTGAAAACATTACACCTAGTGTTGAGGTAAGAAGTAGAAGAGTTGGAGGGGCAACCTTTCAAATACCTACACCTGTTCGCGAGGGAAGAAAAGCATCCTTAGCTATGAAATGGCTTATCGGTTATGCGCGAAAGAGAAACGAAAAAACCATGGCTCAAAAATTGGCTGCAGAAATAATTGCTGCTGCGAAGGAAGAAGGTGCTGCTTTCAAAAAGAAAGAGGACACATTGAGAATGGCAGAAGCGAATAAAGCATTTTCACACTTTAGATTTTAAACCATGGCTAGAGATCTTAAATACACAAGAAATATTGGAATTGCGGCGCACATTGATGCGGGTAAGACTACGACTACAGAAAGAATCTTATACTACGGCGGGGTAAGCCACAAAATAGGTGAGGTTCACGATGGTGCTGCTACAATGGATTGGATGGAGCAAGAGCAGGAAAGAGGTATTACAATTACTTCTGCTGCGACCACCCTTAATTGGATGTACAGAGACCAAGAGTACCACATGAACATTATTGACACACCGGGACACGTTGACTTTACAGTTGAGGTAAATAGATCCCTTCGTGTTCTTGATGGTTTAGTATTTTTATTTTCTGCCGTAGATGGTGTAGAGCCGCAATCTGAAACAAATTGGAGACTCGCAAACAACTATAATGTTCCTAGAATTGGATTCGTTAATAAAATGGACAGACAAGGTGCTGACTTTTTAAATGTTTGTGCCCAGGTTAAAGAAATGCTTGGAAGTCATGCCTTACCACTTCAAATTAATATTGGAGCTGAAGACGATTTTAAAGGCGTTGTTGATCTTATTAATTTCAAGGGAATTGTTTGGAATGAAGAAGATAAGGGAATGACATTCAAAGAGATTGATATTCCAGAAGACATCATTGATGAAGCACGAACGCTACGAGGAGAATTACTCGAGGCTGTAGCTGAATTCGATGAAACCTTAATGGAAAAATACTTTGAAGATGAAAATTCTTTAACGGAAAGAGAAATATTAGACGCACTTAGAGAAGCTACAATCTCAGGAAAGGTAGTTCCTATGATGTGTGGATCAGCTTTTAAAAATAAAGGTGTTCAAGCGATGCTTGACATGGTAATGGAAATCTTACCATCTCCTCTTGATATTGAAGGCATTAAAGGAATCAATCCTAAAACAGATGAAGAAGTAATTCGTAAGCCATCTGTCGACGAGCCCTTTGCAGCATTAGCGTTTAAAATCGCGACGGATCCATTTGTTGGACGTCTTTGTTTTGTAAGAGCTTACTCAGGAAAATTAGATGCTGGTTCTTATGTATACAATACACGTTCCAATAATAAAGAAAGAATTTCAAGAATATTCCAAATGCACGCCAAAGAGCAAAAGCAAGTGAAAGAGCTTGGAGCAGGTGACATTGGGGCTGTAGTTGGATTTAAAGATATTAAGACAGGTGATACATTGTGTGCAGAGAATGCACATATCATTCTGGAGTCTATGGATTTCCCAGATCCAGTTATCGGGGTTGCAATCGAGCCTAAAACACAAGCAGATACTGACAGACTATCTGTTGGTCTTCAGAAATTAGCTGAGGAAGATCCTACATTCCAAGTTAAAACAGACGAAGAATCAGGACAAACTATTATTTCTGGAATGGGTGAGCTTCACTTGGAAATTATTATTGACAGACTTCGAAGAGAATTTAAAGTAGACGTTAATCAAGGTGCACCTCAGGTAACTTACCGAGAGGACATTACAGGAGGCACAGATCACCGCGAGGTCTATAAAAAACAATCTGGTGGACGAGGTAAGTTTGCTGATATTCTTGTGAAAATTGAACCACAAACAGATTCGGAGAAATCAGGATTAGAGTTTGTCAATTCAATCAAGGGTGGTAACGTTCCTAAAGAATTTATTCCTTCAGTTGAAAAAGGATTCAAAGAATCAATGAAGACTGGTGTTTTAGCAGGATTCCCAGTTGAGGCTATGAAAGTAGAATTAATCGATGGTTCATTCCACGCGGTTGATTCTGATCAACTATCATTTGAGCTTGCGGCTAAAATGGCATACAGAGAGGCCATGAAAGCATGTTCACCTATTCTATTGGAACCTATCATGAAAATCGAAATCGTTACACCAGAAGAAAACATGGGTGATGTCGTTGGTGATTTGAACCGAAGAAGGGGAATGATGAAAGGAATGGATGATAAGAACGGTGCTAAAGTTTTAAAAGCTGATGTGCCTTTATCTGAAATGTTCGGATACGTAACACAATTGAGAACAATTACTTCGGGTCGAGCGACTTCCTCTATGGAATTTTCGCATTACTCTGAGGCTCCAAAGAATGTTGCGCAAGATGTTATTGATAAAGCCAACGGTAAAGTTGTTGCATAATATTTAAGAAGAAGAAAATGAGTCAAAAAATTCGAATTAAATTAAAATCTTACGATCACAACTTAGTAGATAAGTCTGCTGAGAAAATCGTAAAAACTGTAAAGTCAACTGGTGCTGTTGTTAGTGGGCCAATTCCACTTCCAACACACAAAAGAATTTACACAGTATTAAAATCTCCACACGTCAACAAAAAAGCAAGAGAACAATTTGAATTGTGCGCTTACAAAAGATTGATGGATATCTACAGTAGTTCTTCAAAAACGGTTGATGCGTTGATGAAATTAGAATTACCTAGTGGAGTTGATGTAGAAATTAAAGTTTAAATAAATAAAACGTAAAACATGCCAGGAATAATTGGACGAAAAATCGGAATGACTAGCATCTACAGTGCCGAGGGTAAGGCATTACCATGCACGATGATAGAAGCTGGTCCTTGTGTTGTCACTCAGGTGAAAACACAAGACAGAGATGGTTACGAAGCTGTTCAGCTTGGGTTTGGAAGTAAGAAAGAGAAAAATACACCAAATGCATTGCAAGGACATTTCAAAAAAGCCAAAACATCACCTAAGTCAGCATTAGCTGAATTTTCAAACTTTGAAGATTTGAATTTAGGAGATACAGTGAATGTTGAAATTTTCTCAGAAGGAGAATTTGTTAATATCGCAGGAACATCAAAAGGTAAAGGGTTCCAGGGAGTTGTTAAAAGACACAATTTTGCCGGTGTTGGTCAAGCAACACATGGTCAGCACAACAGATTAAGAGCCCCAGGTTCTATTGGTGCTGCCTCCTACCCTGCTAAAGTTTTCAAAGGAATGCGAATGGCCGGTCAAATGGGTAACAAAAGAGTTACTGCTGAAAACCTTCAAGTATTGAAAGTTATCGCTGACAAAAACATTCTTATAGTTAAAGGTTCTGTTCCAGGAGCCAATGGTTCAACCCTAACAATTGTAAAGTAATGAAACTGAAAATATACGACGCGAAAGGTTCTGCTACTGACAAGTCAGTAAATCTATCTAAAGATGTTTTTGGAATAGAGCCTAATGACCATGCTATTTATTTAGATGTTAAGCAACATCTTGCGAATAAAAGACAAGGGACGCATAAAGCAAAGGAAAGAAGTGAAATTGCTGGATCTACAAAAAAGATTAAAAAGCAAAAAGGTACAGGTGGTGCTAGAGCTGGAAACATCAAGTCAGGTACTAGAGTTGGTGGAGGTAGAATTTTCGGCCCTAGACCAAGAAACTATCACTTCAAACTAAATGTTAAGCTAAAAAGATTGGCAAGAAAATCTGCTTTTTCTGTTCAAGCCAAAAACAAGTCAATCATGGTTTTGAATGACTTATCTGGTTTAACTGAAAAAACCAAAGATTTTAAAGCGCTAATTGCTTCTTTAAAACTTGAGAATGAGAAGGTACTTTTCATTCTTGGTGATAAAAACGATGCAGCCTACCTAGGTTCTAGAAACTTGAAAAAAGTGAAGGTTGTTACTGCTGATTCATTTAACACATATGATGTACTGAATGCATCAAAAGTTATTGTATCCTCAGAGAGCATTAAACAAATTGAAAAGATCCTTAACTAATAGCCATGCAAAATTTACAAGGAATAATAAAAAAACCGATCATAACTGAGAAAGCAACTATGATTTCTGAGACTATGAACAGATTTACATTTGAGGTTATTCAAACTGCCAATAAAATTGAAATCAAGAATGCTGTAGAGAAAATGTATGGTGTTCAGGTCACGAAAGTACGAACTGCAAACTTCGGTGGCGGTAAGGCTTCAATGAAATATACGAACAAAGGAATCGTTCGCGAAACTGCAAGAAAATGGAAAAAAGCCATTGTTACTGTTGCTGAAGGCGAAACGATTGATTTATTTAATAACTATTAACGACTAAAAAAATGAGTCTTAAAAAGTTTAAACCAACCACACCAGGCCAAAGACATAAAGTTGCTTTGCAATTTGGAGAAGTTACAAAATCTACTCCTGAAAAATCTTTGATAACAAAGAAGAAAAAGTCAGGTGGTCGTAATAACGATGGAAAAATGACCATGAGACACATTGGTGGTGGTCACAAACAGAAGTACAGAGTTATCGATTTTAAAAGAAATAAGTTTGATATTCCTGCAACTGTTAAAGCGATTGAGTACGATCCTAACAGAACAGCAAATATCGCGCTATTGTATTATGCTGATGGTGAGAAAAGATATATAGTTGCGCCAAACGGATTACAAGCAGGAGACACAGTTCTTTCGGGTAAAAATGCAACACCTAATGTTGGAAATGCGATGTATCTATCTGACATTCCTTTAGGAACTATGATACACAACATTGAATTACAACCTGGAAAAGGTGGTTCTATTGCAAGAGGAGCTGGAACTTACGCTCAATTGAATGCACGTGATGGAAAGTATGCAATCATCAAAATGCCTTCAGGAGAAACAAGAATGATTTTGATTACATGTTTAGCTACGATTGGCTCTGTATCAAATCCTGAACACAATCTTACAGTTTCTGGTAAAGCCGGTAGAACAAGATGGTTGGGTAGAAGACCAAGAGTTAGACCAGTAGTAATGAATCCAGTAGATCACCCAATGGGTGGTGGTGAAGGTAAGAATTCCGGAGGTCATCCAAGATCTCGTAATGGTATTCCTGCTAAAGGTTATAAGACAAGAGCTAAGAGTAAATACTCGAATAAGTTTATTATTGAAAGAAGAAAAAAATAGAGAATAGGATATGAGTCGTTCATTAAAAAAACCACCTTTCGTTCATTACAAGCTAATGAAAAGAGTCGATGACGCGAAAGCAGCGAATAGTAAGTCAGTGATCAAAACTTGGTCAAGAGCTTCTACAATTACTCCAGAGTTTGTAGGTATGACCTTTGCTGTTCACAACGGAAATAAATTTATTCCAGTTTTTGTTACAGAAAACATGGTAGGACATAAATTAGGAGAATTTGCACCAACGAGAAACTTTAGAGGTCACGGTGGTAAAAACAAAAGATAATTATGGGAGCAAGAAAACGTTTACGAGCAGAAGCGCTTAAAGCTGAGAAAAAAGCAATAGCAATTGCGCAATTAAGAAAATCGCCTATATCTCCAAGAAAAATGAGATTGTCTGCTGACCTTATTCGTGGAGTTGAAGTTAACAAAGCTTTAAACATCCTACAGTACAGTAGTAAGGACGCAGCAAAGAGTTTAGAAAAACTTTTGAGATCTGCAATTGCAAACTGGGAGCAAAAAAATGAAGGTGCTGATATTAGTGAAGAAACACTAATGGTAACTAAAATTGAAGTAGGTGGTGGTGCAATGTTGAAGAGAATTCAACCTGCTCCTCAAGGTAGAGCACACAGAATTAGAAAAAGATCAAATCATGTTACCATCGTTGTAGGTGGAGCTAAATAATTGAAGAAATGGGACAAAAGACAAATCCAATTGGCAATAGACTAGGTTACATCCAAGGATGGGAATCGAACTGGTTTGGTGGATCTAACTACGGTGATAAAATCGTTGAGGATGATAAAATCAGAAGATACCTGAAAGCACGACTTGCCAAAGCAAGTATTGCAAAAGTAATTATAGAAAGAACTTTAAAATTAGTTACCGTAACCATTAATACAGCAAGACCTGGTGTTATTATCGGTAAGGGTGGTCAAGAAGTTGATAAGCTTAAAGAGGAGCTTAAAAAACTGACCAAAAAAGAAATCCAAATAAACATTTTTGAAGTTAAAAGACCGGAACTTGATGCACGTTTAGTTGCCGATGCAGTTGCTCGACAACTTGAAGCTAGAATTTCGTTTAGAAGAGCGATCAAAATGGCAATTGCGGGTACTATGAGAATGGGTGCGGAAGGTATTAAAATTAAAATTTCTGGTCGTTTAAATGGAGCTGAAATGGCGAGATCTGAAATGTATAAGGATGGACGTACGCCACTTCACACATTCAGAGCAGATATCGACTATGCATTATCTGAAGCACATACAACTTACGGAAGACTTGGTATCAAAGTCTGGATTTGTAAAGGTGAGGTATATGGTAAAAGAGATCTTTCACCAAATATCGGAATGACATCTGGTTCAAAATCAGGTGGAATGAGAAAACCTGGTATGCCAAATAGAAAGAAAAAATAATTTAGAATAAAGTACAATGTTACAGCCTAAAAAAACAAAATTTAGAAAAGCGCAAAAAGGTAGAAATCGTGGTTTAGCTCACAGAGGATCTACTATTGCATTTGGTTCGTTCGGATTAAAAACACTTGAGCCGGGTTGGATTACATCGCGTCAAATTGAAGCCTCAAGGATTGCTGTTACTCGTTATATGAAACGTGAAGGTAAAGTTTGGATTCGAATTTTCCCAGACAAACCTGTAACATCCAAGCCAGCTGAGGTAAGGATGGGTAAAGGTAAAGGTGCTCCAAGTCATTGGGTATCTGTAGTTCGTCCAGGAAGAATCCTATTTGAAGCTGACGGGGTTCCTTATGAAGTAGCGAAAGAAGCAATGAGGTTAGCGGCACAAAAGCTACCTGTAAAATGTAAATTTATTGTCCGCAATGACTTTGTGGTACCTGTAAAATAATATTATGACACAAAAAGAAATTATAAAATTATCTGACGAAGATTTAAAGAATCGTTTGACTGATTTTCAATCACAAATGGAAACTTTAAAATTAACTCATAAAATGGCTCCAATAGAAAATCCTTTGAGAATCAGAAGTATGAGAAAATTAATTGCACGATTGAATACAGAAGTGACTAAAAGACAAGCGCAAGCTTAAAAACTATTGCCAAATGGAGAAGCGTAATTTAAGAAAAGAAAGAGTAGGGATCGTTACTAGCGATAAAATGGACAAGTCTGTTGTAGTTGCTGTAGAGCGTAAAGTAAAACACCCTAAATATGGGAAGTTTGTGAAGATGACTTCCAAATTTGTTGCTCATGACGAAACTAACGATTGTAATATCGGAGACACCGTAAAAATTATGGAGTCCCGTCCTTTGAGTAAGAATAAGAACTGGAGATTAGTAGAAATACTCGAAAGAGCTAAATAAACTTGTATAATGATACAAACAGAATCAAGACTAGGAGTAGCAGATAATTCAGGAGCCAAAGAGGTTTTATGTATTCGTGTATTAGGCGGTACAAAAAGAAGATATGCTTCTATTGGTGATAAAATTGTGGTCACGGTTAAAAGTGCCATGCCTAATGGTCAAGTAAAGAAAGGAACTGTTCAAAAAGCGGTTGTTGTTCGAACAAAAAAGGAAATAAGAAGACCTGATGGTTCTTACATCCGTTTTGATGACAATGCTTGTGTAATCCTTAACCAAACAGGAGAAATGAGAGGAACACGTATTTTCGGCCCTGTTGCAAGAGAGCTTAGAGAAAATAACTTTATGAAGATTGTTTCACTAGCACCAGAAGTGCTGTAAAAAGTATAAAATGCAAAAGAAACTACATATCAAAATTGGTGATACCGTAAAGGCAATCACTGGAGAGTCTAAAGGTCAAGAAGGTAAAGTTCTTGGAATCGACCGTGAAAAGCTGCGTGCTACAGTTGAGGGCTTAAACATGATTAAAAAACACGTTAAGCCTAGTGCGAATAATCCACAAGGTAGTATTGAAGAGCTTGAAGGCACTATCCACATATCTAATCTTATGTTAGTTGCAAATGGTGAAGCAACAAGAACTGGTAAACGTGAAGACGAGAAAGGAAAATTAACAAGATATTCAAAGAAATCAGGGGAGGTGATTAAGTAATGAGCTACAGACCAAGATTAAAAGACAAGTACAATTCTGAAATTGTAAAGACACTTACTGACAAGTTTGGTTACAAGTCAACAATGCGTGTACCGAAATTGACAAAAATAGTATTAAGCCAAGGAATGGGTGATGCTGTCGCTGACAAAAAGCTAATTGATAGCGCTGCCGCAGACTTATCTAAAATTGCTGGACAAAAAGCGATAACGACAATTTCCAAAAAAGATATTTCCAATTTCAAATTAAGAAAAGGAATGCCTATTGGAACAAAAGTTACACTTCGTGGAGACAAGATGTATGACTTCTTGGATCGTTTGTTGGCTGTTTCTCTTCCGAGAACTAGAGACTTTAGAGGAATTAACCCAAAAGGTTTTGATGGTAGAGGAAATTTCAACCTAGGTGTAAAAGAACATATCATTTTCCCAGAAATTGATATCGACAAGGTGAATAGAATTCTTGGAATGGATATCACTTTTGTTACTACAGCAGAAAATGATGAAGAAGCGAAAGCTTTATTAGACGAATTTGGATTTCCATTTATAAAAAAATAGAAAATGGCTAAAGAATCAATGAAAGCGCGTGAGCGCAAGAGAGAAAGGTTAGCAGCTCGTTACGAGGCAAAACGTGAAGAGCTAACTAAAATTTTAAAATCAACGGATGCATCTGAAGAAATTCAAAATGCGAAGTGGGATGCGATGATGCAATTGCAAAAGCTTCCGGCAAACTCCTCAAAAGTTAGAAAACACAATAGATGTGGTTTAACTGGAAGACCAAGAGGTTACATGCGTCAGTTTGGAATTTCGAGGGTAACTTTTAGAGAGATGGCTTTATCTGGTAAAATACCAGGTGTTAAAAAAGCAAGTTGGTAATTAATTAATAAGAAAGAAAATGAATACAGATCCAATAGCTGATTTTTTAACTCGCATTAGAAATGCAAGTGCAGCAGGTTTGAAGATTGTTGATATCCCAGGTTCAAATGTAAAAAGAGCCATGACCGAAATTTTATTCGATCAAGGTTTTATCTTAAACTACAAATTTGAAGAAGATAACAAACAAGGTGTTATTAAAATAGCTTTGAAATATAATGATTCGACAAAAGTTCCAGCAATCACAAAGATTCAAAGAGCATCGCGTCCAGGTTTGAGAAAATACTCAGCTTCGAATTCAATGCCAAGAGTTTTAAATGGTCTAGGAGTTTCGATTGTTTCTACATCAAAGGGTGTTGTTACAGGTAAACAAGCAACACAAATGAATGTAGGTGGCGAAGTACTTTGTTACGTATATTAAAAAAAAGAAAAATGTCAAGAATAGGAAACGCACCCATAACAGTACCAGAAGGAGTTGAGATTTCTCAAGCCAACGGAGTGGTTACTGTAAAAGGTAAAAAAGGAGAATTGTCTCAAGAAATGGATGAGGCAATTACGATGAAGGTTGAGGATAACACTATAACTTTCAGTAGGTCAACAAATGCTCCAGAGCACAGATCTAAACACGGACTATACAGAGCACTTTTAAACAATATGATTATTGGAGTCTCTGAAGGATGGAAGAAAGAACTTCAAGTAATAGGTGTCGGTTATAGAGCGGTTGCTAAAGGTCAATTATTAGAGCTTGCTTTAGGTTATTCACATGCCGTGATTTTAGAAATCCCTTCTGAAATTAAGGTAAGTACTGTTAGTGAAAAAGGTAAAGCTCCAATCGTTACACTTGAATCGCATGACAAACAACTCGTTGGTCAAGTTGCATCAAAAATTAGATCCTTAAGAAAACCTGAGCCTTACAAAGGTAAAGGCGTTCGTTACATGGGAGAGGAAGTAAGGAGAAAAGCAGGTAAAGCTGCCGCTAAGAAATAATTTTTAAGATTAAAGAAATGGCAAATAGAAAAGTTCTAAGAAGAGCAAAAATAAA
>JAKMFD010000168.1 GCA_022425625.1 Crocinitomicaceae bacterium
TTTTCATAAAGCTTTTTAAATGCCTTACTCTGAGGGGAAACGGTTAAACGCTCAAAGCTATTACCAGCAATTAAATTTTCAGATATTAGTTTTTCTTGAAAAGATGTAAGTTGGTTAAACGTAATTAGGTATTCTAAAAAGAGCTTAAACCCCTCACCTGTTATAAGCACGGGTATTTTATTTTCAGTTAACTTTTTAAAAATCCCCGAAAGATAAAATGGGTTTTGTATCGGGCCTGGTGCAATCCAAATACCATCATACTGATCAAAATAAGTTGCTTTGTGTTTTAAGGCATCAGCTATTTTAATCCAGTAATAATTAAGCTCTAATTCGAGAAAGTCTGCTGAGTGGTCTAGTGATAAATTTGTCGCATGGTGGGCATTATAGGTGAAATTGTAATCTCCGATAATGGCTATTTTGAGCGTGTCACTCATACAACTAAAATTAGTTTTCTATTTCTTAAACCACGATGTGATAATACCATTTTCGATATTTATGGATTCATCTAGTGCAGTTTGTGCGTTGTATCTCCACACTAAACATGTAAAGGTGCATTTGAAGAATGAATAATCACCGGTATTGTCAGACTGAGACCCTGTGAATTCGAAGGTTGCGGTTTGATTGGGATCTGTATCACGTGAGACCCAAGTAACGCCATTGTTATCTGTATACTCAACTTCGACACCTTGTAATCCTTGGTTAGAAAAAGGAACAGGAGTGTTGGAATAGAGGTTTAACCATTCGTTAAACATACTTACCGTTGGATAAGCGTTTTGTGCTACATCCCATTCTTGAGCCCCAAATTTTACTTGAATTGCTTGTGGGTTGTATATTGACTGGATTCTTGTTCCGTAGGTCATTTTTGATAATGCAGGAGAAGGGTTGATGTCCTCAGCGTTTTGCGAAACAGCACCGTAACCCAGAACATTTTGTGTGAATTCTATCTGAGTACCATTTACAAAGCCGATAAAAGCAGCATTTAAATCCACATTATTTACTGGAGGAGGTATTACTTCATGCTCAATACATGAAAAAAAGGACATGCTAAGCACGAAACAAAGGCTTAAGGTTTTGAGAGTTTTCATTGTTGTCAAAATTATGTAACAGTCAGTAAATATACTTTAAAAACGAAAATTCTCCTAAAAAGATGCTTAATTGACCTCGTTTTTATGATATCGTTCGAAATGCATCCAGAGCTCCTGGTCTGCAACAAGGCATCCTTGCTCGGTTAAACGATGTATTTCGTCGAGTATTTTTTCATCTAATTCACGCGTTGCACTCATTACCTCATATGGCACAGCAGTTTTTGAAGTGCTGATTTCAATCACATGTTGAAGATCCTTGAAAGCGCTATTCGAGGCTTTGTTTTTCATCACAACAGCATGCATTGTACCTCCATCTATTTTAAAAACAGAAAAAATTTGTTCAGAAATAAAGCTCAAATAACGGACCTTGGAATAGACCTTTTCTAAAACTGTATCACTAAATAGGGCTACAAGCTCAATAGCTTTTTCAGGGCTTTTCTGATTCATTTCACGCCATAAGTCGTCATCGATTCCTTGAACCACGAGGAATTGCACAAGCTCTTCAGAAAGTGCCTCTAATTCTGTTTTTGTCAAATTTCTAAATCTCATAGAATTTAGTAGGTTGGTTTTACTTCAATAGTCACATCTGCTATGTTTTGCATCTCCTTCATTGTAATACCTTGTTCGAGCTTAAAGGTGTATGTACCTTTGCAAAATTTACTTCGAATGTAGTAGAGTTTGTTTTCAATGAATGTTCCAGATTTTTGACCAAGCCATTCTCCGTTAGGTTTAGCAATTTTCAACTCTTTGGCTTTCCTACCAAAAAACGTTGTTTTATTGCCAATAGATGGACACATAGGACCCTCTGTGGTCAAATAAATCCATAAATTGTTGTATGCATAATCAGTAGATGTTCTGAAAGTAAATATAACATCGTAAGAACTCGTATCCCCTTCAAAATTCACTTTAAATTCTGGAATGGTATTATGTGTCCATTTTTGACCATCGAATGAAATTGTTTCCATGAAATAGGGCTGGTCTCCACATGATGATGTTGCAGCAATAATTAATGCTATTGCACACAATTTAATATAGCTCATTTATTCCTTATTCTTATTGGGTCTTTTTTTTCTTTTGAAGTTTTTCTTTTTCGGCTTTTTAAATGATTTTTCAAAACGGCTCACACTATCTTGCCCAACCACATTTGAATAACCTACTTCCTCTACAACAACAGTTTCTTCAATTTGATAATCTTTTAGGTCAGTTGGTTTTTTCCCATTTTTATTTGATTCGATAATCTCTTTTACACGCTTGGCCGTCATTGGGTATAATTCATTTTCACCCCTAAAAGCATACCACATTGTTCCTTTGAATACATCAGTTTTCACATGGTAAGCATCACCCTTTTGCGTTTTTAATTTAATTTCTTTTTTCGGGAAGCTTTTTAGACTTTCCAAGTAAGCGTCTAATTCAAAATTCAGGCAACATTTTAATTTACCACATTGTCCAGCAAGTTTTTGAGGATTCAATGAAAGCTGCTGATATCTTGCAGCTGATGTAGAGACGCTTCGGAAGTCAGTCAGCCATGTTGAGCAGCATAACTCTCTACCACAAGAACCAATACCACCAAGTCTAGAAGACTCTTGTCGTGAACCAATTTGTTTCATTTCGATACGAATTCTAAACTCACTAGCCATATCCTTGATGAGCTGTCTGAAGTCCACACGGCCTTCTGCAGTGTAATAAAAAATTGCTTTAGACATGTCACCTTGATATTCAACATCCGAAATTTTCATTTCTAGACCAATATTTAAAGCCAAGGTTCGAGCCTTGTACATCAATTCTTTTTCTTTGGAACGAGCTTTAATCCATAGATCAATGTCCTTTTGATCTGCGATTCTTAATATTTTTCTAGCTTCTAATGGTTTGAAATCATTTTTCTTTTTAGACACTTGTATTTTCGCAAGCTCTCCAACAATTGAAACAACCCCAACATCAAATCCTGAGGAAGCATCGACCACTACAATATCTCCTACTTGAATGTTTAATTTTTGAGCATTTCTGAAAAAATCTTTTCTAGAATTCTTAAAGCGTACTTCTAAAATATCGTATGCTTGTTGTCCACCGGGCAAATCAATATTTGCAAGCCAGTCATAGACCTCAAGCTTATTACAGCCACTCGTGCTGCAGGTGCCATTTGTTTGACATCCATTTGGTTTCCCACCTCCACTACTACACGTCTTACAACCCATAATTAACTTTTAAAATTATATAATTTAAAACAATCAATGCTTGTGTAATAAACGCATTGACTGAAAACACAACAAGGTAAATAGAATCTTGGGATTGGCATTCCTTTCAAGTTGGTAAAATGCCTCATCAAAAGTTTTCATGAAGTCTCGAATATTATTGCCTGAAACAAATGGAGAAAATCTTTCAATAAATGCGCCTTCCTCCTGTGATACCTGAACTAGCTTTTCTCCCATATAGTTTTTCACAATACATTGTCTTAGCATGTGAAGGGTATATTTTAGGAATATTTTTTGTCGCTCTCTCCCTTTTTTTGACATCACCTCCGCCCAGTCCATCATTTCAATTACATTTTTTTTATAGCTTGATCGCATCATAGCCATAAAAGCATCTTTGAGTGCATCTTCATCTTCATTCGAGGAGGCAATCTCATAAGCTCTTAATAAATCACCTTGTGAAAAAGAAGTAATCGATTGGCATTTTTCTTTATCTATATTAAATTTTCTTGAGATTTCCTCGGCTATGAGCACGCTATCAATTCGCTGTAACTGGATGATTTGGCATCTTGAACGAATCGTGTCAAGAAGCCCATCAGCATTCGCGGAAACCAAAAGAAAAAGTGTTTTCTCAGGAGGTTCTTCAAGAGTCTTTAATATTTTATTCGCACACGCAGCATTCATAGTTTCAGGCAACCACATAATTAAAACTTTGTAACCTCCTTGATAGGATTTTAGCCTAAGCTTTCTTTGAATTTCTGAACTTTCAAAAACAGAAATAATGGGTTTTGATTCCTTAGGATCAATACGTTTAATCCAATCAAATGCTGAAAAGTATACTTGTTCTTTTATTTGTTTTCTCCAATCTGATAGCAGCCCATCTGATGTTTTGCTGATCGATTGAACCGTTGGGAAGCTAAAGTGAAGATCGGGATGCTGCAACTCGTTCACTTGTTTGCATGAGGGGCAAATGCCGCAGCTGTCTTCTTCTGTTCTGTTTTCACAAAAAAGATATTGGGCAAAACCTAATGCCATAGGTAGCGCACCGAATCCAGGTTCGCCTAAAAACATTTGTGCATGGCTTATTTTTTTATCCAAAACCTCTTTCGTTAGTTTTGATTTTAAATTATTTTGGCCAATTATATTTTTAAAGCGCATAATTCAAAATTACGAATGTTTTCATTTCTCTATCCAAAAAGAAGTTTAAATTAGTAGTAAAAAAAATGAAGACACTTTGCCTAATCTTATCACTATTTATCTCAATAACATTAGTAGCCCAGACTATTAAAGTAAAAGAAAAAAATGCTGATTTTTCTGTTGCTCAAAATGTAAATACGTTAAACGTTGATATTCCTTATGCTCCTCAGGATTATGTAGATGGAAAGTTAAAAAAGTTTTTCAAAGGTCTCGGAAAGCATAAAGAATCAAAGAATGAACACAGTGCCTTGATGGTAGAGCTCAAAGAGATGGGTAAAATACCATTTAATGCCTACGGATATGCACTTAGCTCGAATAATGACATCGTCACAGTTACTTTTGGGTTCGATTTAGGTGGGGCTTATCTCAATAGTAAAGACCATCCTGAAAAATTTAAAGTAATTGAAACAATGCTTGAGGATTTCGCCTCTAGTACGGTAAATAATTGGGTAGAAGGAGTTGTTCGAGATGAGAAAAAAGTGCTGAATGATTTGGAAAAACAGCAAAAAGACTTGGAGAAGCGAAAAGAACAGTTGGAAAAAGAAATCAAGGACTTTGAAAAGAAAATTGAAAATAATAAAGCTGAAATCAAAGATAATCTTGATGAACAATCTATAAAAAAAGGTGAAATTGAAACACAAAAGAAAACTGTTAGCCTTGTAGAGAAACAACTAAAAGAGCTCCGTTAAGATTTCCCTTCAATTATTAAAACAATTTCTCCTTTTGGCTTATTTTGCGTGAAATAGTCGATTAATTCAGAGAATGTCCCGTGATGGTAGTTTTCATAGAGCTTAGATATTTCGCGAACCACGCAAGCTCTTCTATTTTCTTCTAAAACCTTCAGTAATTGATTTAATGTTTTAATGATTCTATGGGGTGATTCGTAATATATGATGGTACAAGTCAATTCTGAAATACTTTTGATTCTCGTTTCTCTGCCTTTTTTATGTGGTAGAAAACCTTCAAATTGAAAACGCTCACTTGGGAAGCCAGACCCTACAAGAGCTGGTATAATTGCAGTCGGACCGGGAAGGCATTCAATTGAGATCTTATTTTTGATGCATTCACGAATTAATA
>JAKMFD010000142.1 GCA_022425625.1 Crocinitomicaceae bacterium
TATTGAATTGGTTTTTTTAAACGAATTAAGGCGATGCCACATTCGTGCTGGATTGAATCACTCATTGCTTTAAACTAGGAGGCGAAGGTAAACATTTTTCCCCGAAAGAAATGAAAAAAAACTAAAGGTGTGCTCCAGGTTGACAGCATTTAGGCAATTCATTCATTGCCTTCTCATTTGCTTTAACATCTCCTGCTGAATAGCCTAATTCAGCAACTAATTTTTTGATAGAGGCTTCATTGTGAACTTTTGTTCTGTACTTTACAGTAAGAAACATATTTTCCATGTTAAGTTCAACAAATTGAATCCCTCTTTCAAAATTCATAGCGCCTTCAATAGTCTCCTTGCACATGCCGCATTGTGCAGAAGTATGAAAAGTTATTGTCTTGGAACTTTGAGCATTAGCAATACTTGTAAACATTGATGTCACCATAATTGAAATGACAACAAGAGTAAATTGTAATTTAGTTTTCATCTTTTGATTTAGTTATAGCAAAACGAATGCCAAAATACAAATTATAACCGATTATCGGACCCCATGCGCGTGTAGCATCAAAGGAGGAACCAAAAGGATTTTGAGGATCAATGATTGGGTTTTCTTGTCTATAATTAGTTAAATTTTCTCCCCCCAAATAAAACTCCCACTTTTTTGTACGATAAGTAACTTGGGCGTTCAGCTTCGGGAAAACCTCACTAAAAGCACTATTTGAATTTGATGAGACAGCAAGCCGTGCTTTTCCGAAAACAGACAAAGTAACATCAAAGTCCCATCGTTTATTTCTCGTTTGATAAGCCGCATTCATAAAACCTCTATGCTTGGGAATCATGACTTTGTTTTGGAGGGTTCCTCCATAACGTGCTTGTACATCCAAATACTTGTAAGCCATTCTAACTGTAAAATTATCGATGGGTTCAATACTCAACTCGGCTTGAAGACTATTAGAAAAAGATTCATTTTCTTGATTCTGAAATTGAATCAAATCATTTTCTCTATCGACAACGAGTTGGTTCTCAAACCAAGTTCTGTAATAATCAACTGTAATACTTGCATCATTGTCAAAAAGGGAGAATTCTTGAAATACAGACCCTCCCGCATTCCAAGAAACCTCTGGCAAGATGTCAGGGTCAGGAATCCAGGTGAATGAGTTTGCGAGCAGAGATACGTTATCTAATAGATAGTTAGGTACACGCCACCCTTTACCTGAAGTGAATCTCAGGTCCGTAAGAGGGGTAACTTTATACTTTAAATGAGCTCGAGGTACAATTTGTTGACCAAATAAAAAGTGATAGTCATATCTTAAACCTAGAACTGATGTTAGCCTTGACCCCGTGTAGGTATATTCTCCAAAAAGGCCAGGGATGTTTTCAACTCTTGAAAGATTTATAGAATCAACAATTTGTGTTATGTCAGTGTAAGTATAACTGCATCCTAGTTTTATTTTATGATCTAAACTCTTTATATAATCGTCATATATTAAGTTTAGAAAACCTCTTTTTTCTAGGCCATAGAAATTTCGATTACCAAAATATCCATTGAGCCTTTGCAACTTCCAATTGCTAACAATACCAAGGGATTGGCTCGGTGATTTACCGAAAAATCCTGTTTTAGAATAAATATCGATGTGCTCATTCTGAATTAACACACCATAACCATTCATAGGATTATCCACACTGGTATTCATCTGCCCTCCAAGCTTCTCGTTTAAATGAAGATTAACCCCTAACTTAGCCTCCATATTTTCTCCTTCATAATCCCAACGGTTATGAAGAGCATAACCCTCTCCAATAGGAACATCACGAAACCCATCACTATTCTCATCTAGACTATTCCACTGAGAGGTTACAAAACCAAAAATACCTGTCGACCATTTTTCTGAAATTTCAATTCCTGAAAGCAGATTAAGTTCACTTCTACCCAGCCTGTTTTGATAGGCGTTTAAAAAAAACCGGTCCATATTTTCGGCTTTTTCAAATTCTAGATTAATCAATCCAGCCATAGATTCGTAACCATTTACAACATTGCCTGTACCTTTTGTAATTTGTATAGACTCAATCCATGTCCCGGGAATAGTCTCAAGACCAAAAGAACTTTCAATACCTCTGAGATAGGGTATGTTTTCAAACTGAACTTGTGTGTAAACTCCCTCTAAACCCATCATTTGAATTTTCTTCGCTCCCGAAACTGCGTCCGTCATATTGACATCTACCGATGCATTCGTTTCAAAAGATTCTGAAAGATTGCAGCATGCGGCTTTTCGCAATTCCGCTGAAGTCAATTCCTCAACATGCAGAACTCTTAATCTCGATATCGATGAAGATTTTTTTCTATACCCGACTACCACTTCTGGAAGTAATTGTGTAGAATATAAAACAATATTAAAGGCTGTAAAACGATCGTTCTTTGTTACCGGAATGGTATCAGATAAATAACCTCTAGCTGTAATAATTAATGTATCCGGTAAAATCCTGGGAAGGACCAATTCAAATTGACCATCTTCATCTGTTACGGCTCCATCATTTGTTGCGGAAATTTTGATTTTCGCACCGTAAATTGGCTTAAGCTCATTTCCATTCTGTCCTTGAATAAGTCCCGTTACCTGACTCATAACAGAGAATTTAACGAAAAGAAAAAGAAGAAATGAATAGCGTTTCATGACCTTTGTAAAGTAAATTTGTATCCCACACCTCTTATGGAGTGGAAATAAATTGGATTTTTCGGATTAGGTTCAAATAGTTTTCTAAATATAAGAATATAATTGTCTATGGTACGCGATGTAGGAAAATTATCTTTTCCCCATAGTTTGTCCAAAATTTCGTCTCTCGAAACCACGGCACCCTCTGAAGCTCTAAATAACTTCAACAATTCTATTTCTCTCTTTGAAAAAACATGTTTTACCCCTGTTTCTATATCAAACATTTCGTAACTCGTAAAATCGATAGACTTAGCTCCAATAAGAAAAACTTCATTCTCCATTGGCAAAGGATTTGAAACAGGTAAAAGATTTTGAATTCTTAATATTAGCTCTTCTAAATCAAAGGGTTTGGGTAAATAATCATTTGCCCCAAGCTTCAATCCATGTATGCGATCTGCGGCAATTCCTTTTGCCGACAAAAATAAAATCGGAATTTGACTCTTGGCTCTTAGCTCCTTACAAACATCAAAACCACTATTTTCAGGAAGCATAACATCCAGCACAACCAAATCACATTTTATGATTTCATCAATTCGCTCAATAGCCAATCTTCCATTACTTAGAACGAAAACTTCAAATCCTTCTAATTCGAGGTTCAATTTTATCAACTCAACCAGACTTTCTTCATCTTCGATTAGGCAAATCCTTGGCATTTTTAATTTTGATTTACAACACTTATATTTGTTTGGTAAAATTAACAAAACTATGTCGACTAAAGGTAATCCAAAACCATCGACGTCCAAAACCAAAAACAAACCTATGAAAAACTTCATTAACCTCTTCTTAAGTGTGTTCGTTGCACTCAGTTTAAACGCACAGAAAACTCTTATTTCATTGCCTTTTGACAATATTAAAGCGATTCCATTAGTAACTCTAGATACCCCTGACCTGACTCAAATCATGTTGGAGGATGAGGCACGTGAAAAGAATGGAGAGCTCTATAGAATCGGTACGAGTATTTCTACAAATATAAATCCAAGTAACACAGGTGACTGGGAGACAGACGATGATGGTTCAAGAACATGGAAGCTCCGTGTTAAAGCAAACGGTGCTGAAGCACTCAGTTTTCTATTTTCTAAATTTGAGCTTTATGGAGAATCAAAACTTGAAATCAGAAATACCGAAGGTTATATTGTGCACAAACCAATGACGCAGGAAGATGTTTTATCCCACAAAATGCAAAATGCAGCTTTATGCTTCGGAGATGACTTAATTCTAATGCTCAAAGAACCTGCAAACACACAAGCAAGTAACATCTTAATTGATAGGGTAATATATAATTATCGTTCAACTGGAAATCCTAATGTGACAAAAATCAATGAATCAGACCCCTGTGAAGTGAATGTTAATTGTTCACCAGTTGGAGATTCTTGGCAAGATGAAAAAGATGGTGTAGCCAGAATATATATCGTTGAAGGTAATAGTGCAGGGTGGTGCACAGGTTCTTTAATAAACAATACAGCACAAGATTGTAAACCATATTTCCTTACAGCACTTCACTGTGGAGTTAATACAAGTGCTAACAATATGAATAACTGGCGCTTTTACTTCCGATATGAATCACCAAACTGCAATAATCCAAATTCTGCTGGATCTCTAGACGACCATTATATTACTGGATGTTTAAGAATTGCTGATTCTGATGATGGAGGAGGAAATTCAGGGTCTGACTTTTTACTGGTTAAACTCGGAAACAATAACAATGAAAACTCGGTTGTGAATACGCTTAAGTCATCAAGCTTTAGTGGCTATTGGAATGGATGGAAAGCTGCTTCATCATCTACACAAGGTGGAGCCGGTATACACCACCCCGCAGGTGACATAAAGAAAATTTCCACTTTCAATGGAACAACTCAAAGTACTTCTTGGGGTTCTGCAGGAGGTTCGCACTGGCAGATGTCTTGGTCATCAAATGCGAATGGTCATGGTGTAACAGAAGGAGGATCATCAGGATCACCTTTATTCAATAACAATGGTTTGATTGTAGGAACGCTCACGGGAGGAAGCTCATATTGTACGAACCAAACCTCTCCTGATCTTTATGGGAAAATGTCATACCATTGGACATCCAATGGAACGGCTAATAATGAAAGATTGAAGCCTTGGTTAGATCCTACAAACTCCAATGTGACTACATTAAATGGCTCATCTGATCCTTGTTCAGGAACAGGACCTGGTCCAGGCCCGAACGAATGTGACTTACAAACGAATAACATTTTAAAAGTATCCTTATTGACTGATGATTATGGTCCAGAAACTTACTTAGAAATAACAAATAGTGGTGGAGACGTAATTTGGTTTGAAGGAAATGAAAATGTTTCAGGGAATTTTGCCACGGGTGATGAAGCCGTGCCAGCAGACCCCACGAATCCATTAGAAAGCCTTACCCAATATAACTGGGATGTAAGTCTTCCTGCTGCTGATTGCTATACCTTTGCTATTTACGATTACTACGGTGATGGCTTGGGTGCTTCGCAATGGAATGGCACAGATGGAAACCTTCAACTTAAAAACAATGCAAATACAACTATTTTCACAATCAGCGCGCCTGATTTTGGAGGAAGTGAGTCTATTACCGTTGAAAATACTGGTGGAGGCACAACTGGTTTTGAAGAAATTTTAGACAATAATATTTTGATTTATCCAAATCCAGCTCAAAATGAAATAACCATTGATGCCTCTAATGCATCAATTGACTATGATCGTATTTTGATTACAGACATTACTGGCAAAATTATTTTTGAAACCGCTGTAGGCGGAAATAAAATTACGGCAATTAATCTTGGAAGTTTTGCTAACGGTATTTATAATGCTCGAATAGTTTCGAAATCAGGAATTACCGTAAAGCAATTTATTAAAAAATAATTCTGTAAAATCTTATTAAAAAAGGGCCTGCGGGCCCTTTTTTAATATGCTGCTTTTCCGTTTTACTTTCGAAATGCAATTTATTTTGAGTTCCTTGTGCTAAGATTGAGGAAATTCCTAACTTTGTTGAGGTAAACATTTGATTTTAATGGATAAAACGTCATATATAGGCAACGCAGACCCTACTGCTATTGATTACTTATACAAGCAATACTTAAACGATCCTGAAAGCGTCGATGTTGGATGGAAAAAATTCTTTGAAGGTTTTGAATTTGCGCAAACCGATTTCGAATCTAACGGTGAGATTCCGGATAACTTTCAAAAAGAATTCAAAGTTTTAAACCTCATTAACGGTTACAGGTCAAGAGGTCACCTATTTACGAAAACAAATCCTGTTCGAGAACGAAGAAAATATGAACCAAATTTAGCAATTGAAAATTTTGGTTTATCTCAAGATGATTTAGACACTGTATTTCAAGCTGGGGAAGAAGTAAATATAGGGGCCGCAACCCTCAAAGATATCATCGAGCATTTAGAATTGACCTATTGTCAATCAATAGGAATTGAATTTATGTATATCAGGGGGCCTATCCGTACCGCATGGTTTAGAAATAAAATTGAAATTAAAAACCGACCTATATTTAACAAAGAACGTAAGCTTAAACTTTTTGAATCCTTAATTCGAACTCATGGCTTCGAATCCTTTCTAGGCAAGAAATTTGTTGGGCAGAAAAGATTTTCCATCGAAGGAGGCGAGTCCTTAATTCCTGCGCTTCAAACATTAATTAGTAAAGGGTCAGAACTGGGCGTTGAAAACTTCATAATGGGAATGGCGCACAGAGGACGTTTAAATACACTAACCAATATCTTCAAAAAAAGACCAAAAGATATTTTTGCAGAATTTGAAGGTAAAGAATTTGACTTTGAAACGACATTTGATGGGGATGTAAAATATCACCAAGGTTTTACCTCTAAAATCACTTTAGATAGTGGTAAAGAGGTTGGGTTAACACTCGCCCCAAACCCTTCACACCTCGAAGCTATAAATGGAGTAGTTGAGGGTATTGCTAGAGCTAAAATCGACCATATATATAAAGATGAACAAAAAGTATGTCCTGTATTGATTCATGGAGATGCCGCAATTGCAGGACAAGGAATTGTTTATGAAACAATTCAAATGGCCGAGCTCGATGGATACAGAACAGGAGGAACTCTACATATTGTGGTCAATAATCAAGTTGGTTTTACTACAAACTACCTTGATGGAAGATCATCGACCTATTGCACTGATATTGCAAAAACAACACTCAGTCCTGTCTTCCATGTGAATGGAGATGATGTTGAGGCAGTAATTACGGCTATTGAAATCGCTATGGAATATAGGCAACAATTTCATCGTGATATTTTTATTGACCTTCTATGTTACCGGAAATTTGGACACAACGAGGGTGATGAGCCAAAATTCACACAGCCAAAGCTCTATAATCTGATCGCCAAACACCCAAATCCAAAAGACATATACTTCAATCAACTTGAGGCTGATGGTGTTTTAACAAAAGATGAAGCAAAGAAAATTGAGGGTGAATACAACAACTTTCTAGAGCAAGAGTTTGATTTGGCAAACAAATCCGAAAAAGCTTTAGTACATGATTTTCTTAGTGAAATTTGGGAGGATTACCGTTATTGCAATGGTAAAGACTTTGATGCCTCACCAGAGACAAAAGTAAATATCAAAGTTCTAAAAGAGCTAGGAATCAAACTTTCCACATTACCTGAAGGAAATAAATATTACAGAAAAATAGGAAAGATCTTTAAAGATCGATTAAAATCATTTAGTAGTGATTCACTAGACTGGGGAAGCGCCGAAATGCTTGCCTATGCTTCATTGCTAACAGAGGGACACCCAATTAGAATCTCCGGTCAAGATGTAGAACGAGGTACCTTTTCGCACAGACATGCTGTTGTGAAAACCGAGGATACAGAAGAGGAGGTTGAAACTTTGAACCTTCTTGATAAATCACAAGCGAAATTTACAATTTATAACTCCTTGCTAAGTGAATATGGCGTTCTAGGTTTTGAGTACGGATACTCCTTGGCATGTCCAAAAGGCCTAACCATCTGGGAAGCTCAATTTGGTGATTTTTTCAATGGTGCTCAAATAGTTGTTGATCAATTTATTTCAGCAGGTGAAGATAAATGGGCAACGCAGTCAGGATTGGTTTTACTTTTACCTCATGGTTATGAAGGACAAGGAGCCGAACATTCAAGTGGTCGAATGGAAAGATTTTTACAGCAGTGTGCGGATCAAAATATGCAAATTGTAAACACCTCTACACCTGCAAATCACTTCCACCTTCTTAGGAGACAATTAAAAAGAGAATTTAGAAAGCCATTAGTGATTTTTACACCTAAAATGCTTTTAAGACACCCAATGGCAACTTCCAAAATGGAGGCTTTAGCAAAGGGAGGGTTTCAAGAAGTCATAGATGATATTGACATTCAGTCCAAAAACATTGATACTGTTGTATTATGTACCGGTAAGTTTTATTACGAAATGAAAATTAAAGCCAAAGAACTTGGTGTTGAAAATATGGTGTTCATTAGAATAGAGCAATTATATCCATGGCCACAGAAACAAGTTGATAAAGTTTTGTCAAAATACCAAGCAAAACATATCATTTGGGCACAAGAAGAACCTGAAAATATGGGTGCATGGCAATATGTGGCCATGCAAAACAGAAAACTAGCAATTACTGGTGTTTCTAGACCGGCTTCTGCAGCATCGGCTGAGGGTTCGAAAAAACTACACGAAAAGAGATTGGCAAAATTATTCAATGAGCTCTTTTCATTTGCAAATGACAAAATTTCACTAAAAAAATAAAGACATGAGTTTGTTAGAAATGAAAGTTCCTAGTCCAGGAGAATCAATTTCAGAAGTTGAAATTGCGGCTTGGCTTGTCAGCGAAGGAGATTACGTAGAAAAAGACCAAGCTATTGCAGAAGTTGATTCTGACAAAGCCACCTTGGAACTTCCCGCTGAAGAGAGTGGAACAATTCAATTTAAAGCTGAAGAAGGAGATGTTGTTGAAGTTGGACAAGTAGTCTGCATCATTGACACATCGGCAAAGGCTCCAGAATCCTCTGAACCTGTGGTTGCAAAGGAAGAAAAACCTGATCCAAAACCAGAAGAAAAACAACAAGCTCCAAAAGTAGAGACTTCTGCAAAAAAGAGCTACGCCGAGGGTACACCAAGTCCTGCAGCTGCTAAAATAATGTCTGAAAACAATCTTGGATCTGGACAAGTTTCAGGCACTGGAAAAGATGGGAGGATTCTAAAAAGCGACGTCATAGAGGCGCTTTCTAAAGGCTTAGAAATGCCTGTTCAAAAAGGATGGTCCAATAGTAGAGAAACCTCTAGAGAAAGAATGTCAATGCTTCGAAGAAAAATTGCAGAAAGACTCGTTTCTGTTAAAAACGAGACCGCAATGCTCACAACCTTCAATGAAATTGATATGAAGCCTATAATGGATTTAAGGAAAAAGTATAAAGAAACTTTTGCTAAAAAACATGGGGTAAATCTAGGGTTCATGTCGTTTTTCACAAAAGCTGTTACGGAGGCATTGCAATTGTTTCCTGCGGTAAATGCTCAAATTGATGGCACAGAAGTTCTTCTTCATGATTATGCTGATATTGGGATTGCTGTTTCATCTCCAAAAGGATTAATGGTTCCTGTGGTAAGAAATGCTGAAAGTATGAGTCTTGCCGAAATTGAGAGTGAGATAAAAAGACTTGCTATTAAAGCTAGAGATGGTAAGATAACGCCCGATGAAATGACAGGAGGAACTTTCACCATAACAAATGGTGGTGTTTTTGGCTCGATGCTCTCAACACCTATTATTAACCCACCCCAATCTGCAATTTTAGGTATGCATAACATTGTTGAAAGGCCGGTTGCAATTAATGGCAAAGTAGAAATAAGACCAATCATGTATTTGGCCTTATCTTATGACCATAGAATTATAGATGGAAAAGAATCAGTTAGCTTTTTAGTAAAAGTTAAGGAAATGCTTGAGAATCCTGATAAAATGATTTTCGGTTCTAAGGATCCCAAAGAAATCCTTCTGGGTCTTTAATTCTAAGGGCCTTCTTTAATTTTTAGGTGTTTTAAGGCTTGTATTTTCGTATATTTGAGGCCCTTAACAAACTCAAATGTCCAAAGTAAGAAAACAAGAAGCCCTAGACTATCATTCATCGGGTAAACCTGGAAAAATTGAAGTCATTCCAACAAAGCCATATGCGTCACAAAGAGATTTATCTCTAGCCTACTCTCCAGGAGTAGCTGAGCCATGCCTGCGCATATCAGAAAACATAGATGATGTCTATAAATACACAAGCAAAGCCAATCTTGTCGCTGTAATTTCCAATGGTACAGCTGTCCTTGGACTCGGAGATATTGGACCTGAGGCATCTAAACCTGTTATGGAAGGGAAAGGTTTACTCTTTAAAATCTTCGCTGATATTGATGTCTTCGACATCGAGATTGACGCAAAAGACCCAGAATTATTTATTCAGACGGTGAAAGCAATTGCGCCTACATTTGGGGGGATAAATCTCGAGGATATAAAAGCTCCTGAGGCTTTTGAAATAGAAAGTCGATTAAAAGAGGAATTAAACATCCCTATCATGCACGATGATCAGCACGGAACAGCCATTATTTCTTCCGCTGCACTCTTAAATGCATTAGAAATCGCGAACAAAAAGATTGAAAAAATCAAGGTGGTGGTTTCGGGTGCAGGAGCATCAGCGATGTCCTGTGTAAAGCTGTACAGATCACTAGGTGTTCAGATTGAAAACATATTTATGTTTGATTCAAAAGGACTCATTTGGAATGGCCGCGAAGGACTAGATAAAATGAAGAAAACATATGCAGTACATAAGAAAGAGTGCTCATTTGAGGATGCTTTTAAAGGTGCTGATGTGTTTTTAGGTTTATCACGTGCAGGACTCGTGTCCAAAGAAATGATTGCATCGATGGCTATTAATCCGATTGTATTTGCTTTAGCTAATCCTGAACCAGAAATATCATACAAACAAGCAACCTCTGCAAGAGAAGATATTATTATGGCAACAGGAAGGTCTGACCATCCGAACCAAGTGAATAATGTACTTGGATTTCCATTTATTTTTAGAGGGGCCCTCGATGTAAGAGCCACCTCGATAAACGAAGAAATGAAACTTGCTGCTGTTAAAGCCATTGCGGAATTAGCGAAAGAGACAATCCCTGAAGAGGTGGTTGAAGCCTATGGTGAAAAATCAATCTCTTTTGGAAAAGATCAAATTATACCCAAACCATTAGATCCTAGATTAATATATAAGGTGGCTCCGGCTGTTGCCAAAGCTGCTATAAAGTCTAAGGTAGCAAGACAGCCCATTGAAGATTGGGAAAAATACGAGCACCAACTTAAAAAGAGGTTAGGTCTTGATAATAAGCTCCTGCGCGACATAACACTTAAAGCTCAAAACAGTCCGAAAAAAGTTGTCTTTACGGAAGGAGACAATATTAAAATTTTAAAAGCCGCCCAAATTGCCTATGAGGAAGGTATCGCTACTCCTGTTTTATTGGGAAGAAAGACTAAAATTATCGAGCTTATGGAAGAATATGCTATTGAGCTTCCTGAAGTTGAAATTGTCGACCCTAAGGGAGATGAAGAAAATGAGCGTCGAGAGCAATACGGACAAGCTTTCTTTGAAATTAGAAAAAGAAAAGGCTTTACAGAATATGAGGCCGTACAAATCATGAGAGAACGCAATTACTTTGGTTCAATGATGGTAAGTGAAGGAGATGCTGACGCTATGATTACGGGTGTAACAAGAGGTTATCGTTCATGTATTAAACCAGCATTAAGCTCGGTAGGACTGCAAAAAGATGTAAAGGTTATTTCTGGGATGTATATTTTAAATACAAAGAGAGGACCCTTATTTTTAGCCGATACAACAATTAACCTAAACCCTACTGCAGAGGAGCTTGCAGAGATAACAGTGAACGTGGCTAAGACAATACGAAAATTTCAAGTAAACCCTCGTATAGCATTATTAAGCTACTCTAATTTCGGGTCTTCTCCTGGAGAGGATGCCGTAAAAATGGGGGAGGCTGTCAAAATCCTTCATGAAAAACACCCAAATATTATTGTAGACGGCGAAGTTCAAGCAAACTTTGCCTTAGATTCTGACATGATGAATGAGAAGTTTTCTTTTTCACAAATCGCCAATAGGGATGTAAACACACTAATCTTTCCGAACCTTTCAGCTGGTAACATTTCCTATAAACTACTCCAAAATATGGTTGATGGAGATGCTGTTGGACCAATACTCATAGGCTTAAAGAAATCTATTCATATCCTTCAACTAGGGGCGAGTGTTAGAGAAATAGTAAACATGGTAAAGATTGCGGTAATAGACGCCAAAAACAAATAATTATGATTGCTCAAATTCAAGGTAAACTCATAGAAAAGAACCCAACTGATTTACTTATAGATTGTAATGGTGTTGGTTACGAAATAAAAATATCACTGAATACTTTTAGTGCCCTTCCAGATTCTGAATTCATTCGGGTACATACCAAATTAATCGTAAGGGAAGATGCACAGCTCCTTTATGGTTTTTATTCGAAAGAAGAACGAGATATGTTCAATTTACTTATTAGCGTTTCTGGCATTGGCCCAAATACCGCTATGATTATGCTTTCATCACTAACACCAGCAGACGTGGCTCATGCAATTCAAAGTGACGACGTGGCAACAATTCAAAGCGTCAAGGGCATTGGTGCAAAAACTGCGCAACGTGTTATTATCGATTTAAAAGGTAAGGTTTTAGCATTTGAATCAGATGCGGAAAATATTGGTGGAGCAAACAATACAAACAGATTTGATGCGTTAAATGCTTTAGTTTCTCTAGGGTTCGACAAAAAAGCAGCAGAAAAAACTTTAAACAAGATAGATTCTGGTGCAAGTTCAGTTGAAGAACTCATAAAAGAGGCACTGAAGCTATTATAAATTGAATACTTATAAAACATACGGAACGAATGCAAAATGGAGTGTCTTGCTCCTTTTTCTCCTATTGAATTGGGCGGCTTTCGGTCAAGGTGATAGCATTCAACTTCCATTTCCAATTTACAATCCTCAAAATCCATTTCAGGTTGAAACGCAAAGCTTTGATTTGGGGGATCCTACAGGATTAGAACAAAACATCTCTTACGATCCAATAACAGGTACTTATATATTTTCAGAAACTTTGGGTAATGGACTAGATTATAGAAACCCTTCTTTTTTAACCCTTGACGAATATTTAGAATTCAAACGAGAGAAATCAATGTCTCAAGATTGGTTAGAAATTATTGAAGAAGAAACCGAAGAGAATCGTGCATTTGAGCTACCCATTAAAATCGGAAGTAAGGCGTTTGAAAACTTCTTTGGCTCAGATGAAATAACAATCAAACCTCAAGGTAACATAGAACTCTCGCTTGGAGCCAATCATAGCAGGTATGATAATCCATTACTTCCTCTTCGTCAAAGACGCGTGACCCGTTTCGATTTTCAGCAAAATATAAATATGGATATTGTTGGACAAATAGGAACGAAACTAAAAATTGGAGCGAAATACAATACCCAGGCATCATTTGACTTTGAAAATATTTCGAAACTTGAGCATACAGGAGATGAGGATCAAATCTTACAGAAAATAGCATTGGGTAATGTAGCATTAGAATTACCAACATCTTTGATTCAGGGTTCGCAAACACTTTTCGGTGCAAAAACTCAATTAAAATTTGGGCGTGCGACAGTAGATTTAATTGCCGCATCTTCGAAAGGACAGCGAAATGAAATCAATGTTAGTGGAAAAGCACAGGTGCAAGAGTTTGAGTTAACTGCGGACAACTATGAAGCAAATAGACATTACTTCCTGAACCTATACCATCAGCAGCATTATGATGAAGCCATGTCTACGCTTCCTGTTGTAAATTCAACAATGTACATCACAAGAATTGAAGTATGGGTTACAAATAGGAACAATAGTATTGAGAACACTAGAAATATTCTTGCATTCTCTGATTTAGGAGAAGCAAAAGCTGAAAATTGTCAAGGAGAACCCGGTTCATTTTCGGCAAATGAAATTCCACAAAATGACGCCAATGGATTGTACAATTGGGCATCAAATCAACCAGCGATACGGGGATTTGCAAATTCTGTTAGTGTCCTAAGCTCGCAATTCTCAAGTCCTGGTCCATTTGAACAAGCGGTTGAATATGAAAAGCTAGAAAATGCGAGAAGGCTAGAAACTAGTGACTTCACCTACAATGCATTATTAGGATATATTTCATTGAATAGCCCTCTTAACAATGATGAGGTTTTATCTGTTGCATATGAATATACGTATCGTGGAGAAACCTATCAAGTTGGAGAATTCTCTACCGATGGATCAACAGGCCAAGATGCATTAATTTTAAAGCTTCTTAAACCAACGATCACCAATCCTAAAAATAAAATTTGGGACCTAATGATGAAAAACGTCTACTCAATCGGAGCATATCAGGTTGACCAACTTGGCTTTAAAATAGATGTACTGTATAACAATCCTGAAACCTCTGTAGAGCTTCCTATTATACCTTTTGACGGTGTTGATAAGAAGCAAATTGTCACACTGATTGACATGGATAAAATCAACCAAAACAATCAACCTTTTTCTGACGGTGTATTTGACTTTGCCCCCTTTAATCAAGTGCAAAACAAAATAGACAATGGGGGTACAATTAACAAAAAAAACGGACGGATCTTTTTCTCGACTGTTGAGCCTTTCGGTCAAACCTTAGCTGATAAATTAACAGCCGCGGGTATTCCTGAAATCACTGTAGATAAAATAGCTTTTTATGAGCTTTATGATTCTACAAAAACAGCTGCACAACAAATACCTAGCAAAAATAGATTTGTTTTTAAAGGAGAGTACCAATCCTCCATTACCTCAGATATTCCACTAAACGTAATGTCCGTTCCCGAGGGTTCTGTTTCTGTAACTGCGGGAGGTATCAGGTTAATAGAGGGCGTTGATTATACCGTTGACTATGCGTTTGGTAGGGTTAAAATATTAAATACAGGAATCCTCGAATCGAATACACCAATTAAAATATCGATTGAAAGCAATTCTGTATTTGGATTTCAAGCAAGATCAATGGTTGGAGGTAGGTATCAATACCGTTTTAGTGACCGTTTAAAACTAGGTGCAACGTGGGTTAGAATGATGGAACGTCCTGTAACTCAAAAAGTAGATTTCGGTAGCGAACCATTCAAGAATAATGTTATCGGAGCAGATATTGCCTTGAGGACTGATATTCCATTTCTTACGAAGCTGGTGGATTTTTTACCTGTTATTTCAACAAAACAGATGTCAACATTATCCTTCACTGGAGAATTTGCACATTTGATTCCTGGACAACCTAAGGCAATTCAAAAAGAAGGAACTTCATATATCGACGATTTTGAAGCGGCTCAAAGTGCCATAGACTTGAGAAATGTGAATGCCTGGAGACTCGCATCGATACCTCAAGGTCAGCCAAGCTTATTCCCAGAAGCGACGAAGAAAGACTTAAGTGCTGGGTTTAATCGAGCAAAAACGGCATGGTATGTCATAGACCCTGTGTTCTTTCAAGGAACCTCATTAACTCCTCAGCATATTCAAGAAAATGGTGGCGCAATTACGAGTGATAGTAGGATGAGACAGGTGAATCAAAATGA
>JAKMFD010000159.1 GCA_022425625.1 Crocinitomicaceae bacterium
CTAGCTATTCTACCGTAGTAAAGGTAGTGGAGAAGGGTGGATCAATTGCCTTGCCTGAAGTTTCTGTTTTTTATACAGACTGGCCGAATAAAGTAACTTATTCAGCAGCGGGCGTTGTATCGACATCAGTTTCATGCAGTGGTTGTTCAAAGTCGACTAAAAACAAATCATGGAAAGATGCAGATGGTATCTCATATAAAGGTGATTGGTTGTATGTCAATAGGGGAACAAGAAGCGTTACGGTTACCCTGCAAGGAAAGGATAACAACGGAAACAATGTAACATTTGGTAAGTATAAATACCCTGTTAAGAAATTTCCAAAACCAGAAGTTAAAACAAAGCAACTTGCTAAAAGTCGTGGAGGTTTCCTCGATGTTGGTTTAGGAGATGCTTTTAACTTCAAGGGTATAAAATATAAAGTGACTGGTGGAGAAATCCTTGGAAAAGGGTTTTCTGGAGACAGAATCAAGCCGGCAAATTTAACAAAGGCGCGTCCAGGTCAGAAAATTGGTATTGTTCTATTTACAAAGAGAACAGATACCGGTAAGAAAGACATCATTGACGGTGTCATTGAGATAAAATAGAGAAATTATGAAAAGTACTTCTTTAACAATCGTATTAGTTTTAGTATTCGGTGCTTTGGCACACGGACAAAATGTTCCTCCTAGAGGACCTTATAATACCTTAGAAGGAGGTATTACTGATGGGGTAGTTATTAAAGATGAAGTTCCTATTCGTAGTGCTGTTCCTTACGAACATGTGAGACTAGCAGATTATGTATGGTCTAAAAGAGTATTTTCAAGAATTGACGCACGTGAGAAATTAAACCATGAAATATTTTTTCCATTCGATGAGTTTGATTCCCAATTTAAACCGCCGGCGAGTGAGTCAGATGTTGATGGTCCTCTTTGGATAAAACATCAAGAACGTTGGTCGTTATGGACTGTGATTTTGCGACACGTTATGTTGGGAGACTTACCAGTTTACATGGTTTCTAATCCAGATTACAATCCAGCTCAAGTTGTTGAGGATGGTTATCAGTTTAAATATCCTATTGAAAGAATTTCAGGTAGTGAAGATTATTTTCTAAATGAGGATTATCAAAGTTCTATCAATGGTGTTATTGCAGCTTTGGGTCAAGGACCAGTTTTTGAGGTTAATATTGACGGTTCTTTAGAAAAGCTACAAAATGACCCAGAAATTACTCAATCATCACAAGGACAAACTTTTGAGGTTTGGTTTGATTCGATTGTAGATTTAAGTTTTGATCCTACGCGTTCAGACATGCTTACATTTGATAGAGCAGATCTAGAAATCCGATGGAATAAATCTGTTGCCAATGGTGGTTCGGGTCTAATTCGTGATGATGGACCAATATCTTTTCAATCTTCCGAAGGTATAACAGCTTATAATATCAAAGAAGACTGGTTTTTTGATAAAGAACGTTCTGTACTTGACAAACGTATAATTGCGATTGCGCCTGTATGTAAATACACCAAAACAGAGCCTAAGCAGCATAAGGAACTTAGAGGGAACATGGTTGTATTTAGAGATGGTATAGAATCATTTTATAGCCAAGAGATGAGTGAATTTTCACCTCTCGAAAATGAACCTACAATCCAACTCGAAATGTTTTGGTTGTATTTTCCAGATTTAAGGAACGTAATGGTAAATTATTATACTTATAACGATCGAAGCGATGCACAATGGATGAGTTTTGATGATTTGTTTTGGAAACGAAAGTTTAATGCTCAGATTTATCGAACATCAGATAAATTCGATAGAGAAATTGAAGATTATAGATTTGGAGTAGATGCTTTGTATGAGGCGGAAAAGATTAAAGGCGAAATCCGTAAATGGGAGCATGACGTCTGGAACTACTAAAATATGCTAATATTAAATGAAACCCCTAAGTTTTCTTAGGGGTTTTTTTATTTTTGTTTCATGAAAAAAATCGGTGACCGAATCAGTTTTGAAGATTCCAAAATCAAAACAACGGTTGTAATTATTCCGGAAAGAAATAATATAGTTAATGCCTTAATGGGGGCTTGGCTAGGAATGTGGTACTGTATTGGTGGTTCGGTGATTTGGGCGCTATTCACGCTACCATTAGTGGAGCAAGAACGAATTATTCTTTATATATTTTTAGTGTTTTGGTGCTATTATGCATTTCGTATTTCTAAAGCTTTTCTTTGGCTACTATTCGGGAAGGAGTTATTAAAACTGGACAAGGACGGTTTTCATATTAAAAACTCTTTTTTTTCGTTTGGAAAACTGACGGCCTATTACTATGCGAATATCAAGGACTTTTCATTCGAAATACCTGAAAAGAGAACCATTAAAGGAGTTTGGGAGTCTTCTCCATGGGTAAGCGGAGGAGAGCGTTTTGCATTTGAATATTTTGGGAAAATTAAACGCTTTGGTAGAAAATTGGATGAGAGAGAAGCTAAATTGTTAAACAATCTCCTTCAATCAAAAATGAAATTATTTAGTAAATAAAGATTATGTACGGAAAATTAAAAGACCATCTGACGTCGGAGCTGACACAAATTGAAAATAATGGACTACTAAAGAGGGAAAGAGTGATTACCTCGCCTCAAGGAGCAGAGGTTAAAATAAGTACAGGAGATGACGTGGTTATTATGTGTGCCAATAATTATTTAGGTCTCTCTTCTCATCCAGAGGTTATCCAGGCATCCAAGGATGCCCTCGATACGCATGGTTATGGAATGAGTTCAGTTCGTTTTATTTGTGGCACTCAGGATATTCATAAAAATCTAGAACGAAAGATTGCGGAGTTTTATGGAACAGAGGATACCATTTTGTATGCTGCTGCTTTTGATGCAAATGGAGGTCTGTTTGAGCCATTATTTGGGAAGGAAGATGCTATTATTTCTGATGAATTGAACCATGCTTCAATTATTGATGGTGTCCGCTTATGCAAGGCGCAACGATACAGATATAAGCATTCTGACATGGCTGATTTAGAAGCTCAACTCATTGCGGCTCAAGCGCAACGATTTAGGATAATTGTAACAGATGGCGTCTTCTCAATGGATGGTGATATTGCAAAAATGGATGAGATTTGTGATTTAGCAGACAAATACGATGCCTTGGTGATGACTGACGAATGTCATTCTGCTGGGTTTATTGGTGCAACTGGACGCGGTGTGCCAGAATATTGTAATGTACTTGATCGCGTGGATATTATAACGGGAACTTTAGGAAAAGCTTTGGGTGGCGCAATGGGTGGATACACGACTGGAAAGAAAGAAGTCATTGAAATGCTACGTCAAAAATCAAGGCCTTATTTGTTTTCAAATTCCTTGGCACCATCAATTGTTGGTGCTTCTTTAAAAGTTTTTGATTTATTAAGTGGTTCTACTGTGCTTCGTGATCAATTAGAAGAAAACACAAAGTATTTTAAAGACAAAATCATCGCAGCAGGATTTGAAATAAAAAAGGGAGACTCTCCGATTGTCCCTATTATGCTTTATGATGCTGCACTTTCTCAAAAATTTGCAGATGGACTTTTAAAGGAAGGTATATATGCTATAGGATTCTTTTATCCTGTTGTAGCCAAGGGTGCTGCAAGAATTCGAACACAGATTTCTGCAGCGCATTCAAAAGAAGACCTTGACAGAGCAGTTGATGCCTTTATTAAAGTTGGTAAATCACTTGATGTAATCTCTTGATTTTCCTATTTTTGATTGGATATCAAAATGCAAACTTTATCAACTAAATATTTTTCTTTCTTTTGCCTGATTCTTTTCTCATTTCAGGTGCTATTCTCCTTTGCAAATTCAAACTTTAAGGTCTTTGTGTCTAAAAACAATTTTGCAAATACTTATTTGATTCCTTTGACCTCAAATAATGATCATGACAATTCAAATACAAAAAATGATACGCATGATCAAGAAGAAAATGAAGAGAGTGAAGAAAATGAGGAGGTAAAAGAGCTAGAGCTTTTAACTGATGATTCAAATATCTCCAAATATTCGAAATCACAAAACGCCCCAAATTACTTTTATTTATTAAAATCATTAGAGGGTATACTTGGCGAACAATTTTCACCGCCCGATTGTAGAGTTTAAATGAAGACCAAGGTCTCTTTAAACTTTATAATCTAGTCATCAACAAAAATAATTTTAAGTAGGGTTTTTCTCTACAATAACAAAGTCTCTTTTCCTTATAATTAATGGAGGAGAACATTAATATATTAAAAATGAATTTAAACAATAATTTAAGTCCCTTTAAGAACTTTAAAAATGACATCCCTGCGAGTATTGTCGTTTTTTTAGTAGCTCTCCCATTATGTTTGGGGATTGCTATTGCCTCGGGAGCGCCCCCTATTTCAGGGTTAATATCTGGTATAATCGGAGGTATTGTTGTAGGAACTTTAAGCGGCTCTCCTTTGGGTGTAAGTGGTCCTGCTGCCGGTTTAGCTACAATCGTATATGCTGCCATAGAAGGTTTTGGAGGAATAGAAAATGGCTTTGAAATTTTCTTAGTTGCTGTTGTTTTTGGAGGTCTTCTTCAATTAATTGCTGGTTTTTTCAAGGCAGGTGTTATTGCTCAATATTTTCCTTCATCAGTAATTCAAGGTATGCTAGCTGCAATCGGAATCTTAATTTTCTTTAAACAGGTTACTCATGCTTTTGGTTATGATAAAAACATTAAAGAGGTGGAATTGATGGCTTCATCTGAAAATGGTAATTTTTTGACAACATGGTTAGCTGACTTTATAAATGGAACAGCCAATATGTTTAATAATGCTATCAACCATTTTACACCAGGGGTGCTTATAATTACCTGTGTTTCATTAGGAATTTTATTACTATGGCAAACTAGTTTTATTACAAAAAACAAAGTATTGTCATTAATTCCAGGCCCTTTATTAGCTGTAATTGCGGGTATTTTAATCAATATCGGATACGGAACGGGCGAAATGGCTTTAATAGCTAAACATTTAGTTGATATTCCTGTAGTAGAATCTTTATCTGATTTTTCTGCTAAGTTGACCTTTCCGAATTTTTCAAGAGCCATATATGAGCCACAGGTTTATATCACGGCAATTGTAATCGCCTTGGTGGCCAGTTTAGAAACACTTTTATGTGTGGAGGCTTCTGACAAGCAAGATCCTTTTAAAAGAGATACTCCAACAAATAGAGAATTAAAAGCCCAGGGTGTTGGTAACTTAATTTCAGGTTTAATTGGAGGCCTACCAGTAACGCAAGTAATTGTTAGAAGCTCGGCCAATGCTCAATCTGGTGGTAAAACAAAAATGTCAGCTATTATTCATGGATTTTTACTGTTGTTTACGGTATTACTAATCCCTGCTGTATTGAAGATGATTCCTATGGGAACTTTGGCTGCTATTTTGTTTATCGTAGGATATAAATTAGCGCGTCCAGAGGTATTTAAAAAAATGAAAGCTGCAGGGAAAGTACATTTTTCAACATTCATCGTTACAATTGCAGCAATATGTTTCATTAACTTGTTGTACGGAATAATCATAGGTTTTATATTTTTCTTATTCCTGAATAAAGGAAAATTAAAAACGGCAGAAGAAACAAATGCTCAATAATTTTAAATAAATATTATAATATGTCAACAATAACAAAAGAAATGCAAAATGGTATCTCTCCAGATCAAGCGATAGAGATGCTCAAAGAAGGAAACCAAAGGTTTCTCAATAAAGATCAAGTGAATAGAGATTTAAATTCTCAAGTTAATGAAACAAGTGGTGGGCAAAACCCATATGCTGTGGTTCTCAGCTGTATAGACTCAAGAGTTCCAGTTGAACTAACATTTGATCAAGGTATCGGTGATGTTTTTAGTGCACGAGTTGCTGGAAATATCATTAATGAAGATATACTTGGTTCAATGGAGTATGCATGTGGTGTTGCGGGTTCAAAGGCTATTTTAGTTTTAGGCCATACAAAATGTGGGGCAGTAACTTCTGCCTGTCAAGGTGTTGAGCTCGGTAATATTACGGCTTTATTAAGTAAAGTGAAGCCAGCGATTTCTGAGGTAGAAAATAGAATGGGTACGATTGAGGTTGAAGAGGTTACCAAAGCAAACGTTCACCAATCTATTAAGGAAATACGTGAGAAAAGTACAATGCTTAAGGACTTAGAATCCGAAGGTAAAATTAAAATAGTTGGTGCTGTTTATCATGTAGAAGATGGTAAGGTTACCTTTCTTTAAACTTTTGGATTCACGTCAATAATGAAGGAGCTTAGGCTCCTTTTTTTATGCATTAAGAGTTAATTTTGATCATATATATGCGTACGTTTTATATCTCGATAATTCTCTATACCCTATCTGCATCATTATTTCTTATATTTAGAACATCGATTAAAGATTTAATAATATGAAAATTTCTCCCTTAAAATTGTGTTTTCTTTTAAGCCTGATGTTCAATTTGAATATTATGGCTCAGGTTGAAGTGACTGGAATACTTATTGATGATTATACAAACGCACCAATAGATGGTGCGAAAATTAAGGTAAAGGGCATGAATGCAGGCGCATTTACTGATGCCAACGGCGCATTCAAAATAACTTTACAAGGTGAGCTGCCAATTATTCTAATTAGCTCTTTTTTGGGTTATGCAGATCTTGAAACCACTGTCTCCTCAGTCGCTGCACCGATCAATATCCGATTGAAAACTGATAAAACATTAAATTTAGACGAGGTAAAAGTAAGAAGCTTTGCCACGGATAAAGAAAAAGAATCGGCATTGTCTGTTGAGACGATGTCATTGGCTGAAATACAAGAGACTCCCTCTACAGACTTTTATGAGGGTTTAAGTCATATGAAAGGCGTAGATCTTACTTCCGCGAGTCTTGGTTTTAAGGTTGTAAATACAAGAGGATTTAATAGTACTTCCCCCGTACGCACCCTACAAATTATTGATGGAGTGGATAATGCTTCACCAGGATTGAATTTTGCCTTGGGAAATTTTCTTGGGGCTTCTGAATTAGACCTCATGAAAGTGGAGGTTGTTTCAGGCGCTAGTTCGGCATTTTATGGTCCCAATGCGTTTAACGGTGTGATTAGTATGTATACTAAAAGTCCATTTAAATTTCAAGGATTCAGTGCTTCTGTAAAAGGAGGAGAAAGAATGTTAAATGAATACGCTGTGCGCTACGCAAAAGCCTTTCAAAATAAAGAAGGAGAAGATAAGTTCGCTTTTAAGCTGAATTTCTCCTATCTCTCTGCTGACGATTGGGTTGCTGATAACGCCAATTCCGTTGCTGGGTTAGATACGGATGAAAACAATCCAGGTGGTTATGATGCTGTTAATAGATATGGGGATGAGAATTTATCACCAAATATCAACAATGCTCTCGATGTGCAGTCTAGATGGATGACTCCAGGATTAAGACGATGGCACAGGACAGGGTATTGGGAGCAAGATATTGTAGATTATGATACGAAAAACTTAAAAGCCTCTGCGGCACTGCATTATTTATTCACAGAAGATATTGAGTTGATTATGGCTTCAAATCTAGGAACTGGAACCACGGTTTATCAAGGTGACAATAGATTTAGTTTAAAGGACATTGTTTTTGTGCAAAATCGATTGGAGCTACGGAAAAAAGATGATTTTTTCATTCGGGCATATGCCACCAATGAAGACGCAGGTAATTCTTACGATGCTGTGCTTACTGCTTTTCTAATGCAAGATGCAGCAAGTGATGACTGGGATTGGTATAACAGATATCGTGGATACTGGACAAGTAATATTACAGATCAAGTTCGAGCGTTGGATCCTAACGTGATATGGGAGCCACAGCTTGGGGCAACATTAGATATTGGAGCTATTGATTCTGTTGTTGCTGCCAATCCTGAACAAATGGCTATTTGGCATGATGAAGCCGAGGATTATGCAAATCAAGAGCATGGGGACTTAGGTGGTGCTTTGGCATATTTTGAGCCGGGAACGGCGCGTTTTGATTCATTACTAAACGATATTACTTCGAAAACCTCATTTTTGGAGGGGGGCTCTAGGATACAGGATCAGTCATCATTGTACCATCTTCACGGAGAAAAGATATTTAATTCGGATTTTGCAAAATTTACTGTAGGAGCGAATGGGAGAATCTATACCCCGAGGTCAGAAGGTGCATTATTTAGTGACACGGGTGGCGTGCGAATTATTAATAGGGAATTTGGTGTGTATGCAGGAATGGAAAAAAGATTTAAGGATGATGAGTGGATTTTAAAAGCCTCAATGCGGGTTGACAAAAATGAGAACTTTAATTATTTGCCTTCGCCTGCCATTTCATTGATTTGGCAGCCTAACAAGGAACACACTATTCGAACGACATTGACATCAGCTATTCGGAACCCTACATTATTGAATCAGTATATGTATTATAATGTTGGCCGTGCAAAATTAGTTGGAAATATAGAAGGTTATGACTCATTGGTAACCATTGAATCCTTGAGAGATTATTATTACACGCAAAATCCAGACACTCTCAATTATTTTAATTTAGATCCAATTGCTCCAGAAGAAGTTAAATCGATTGAAGTTGGATATCGTGGTGTTTTATTTGAAAACTTATATGTGGACATGAATTATTACTTCAATTCATACACGAATTTTATAGGTTTTACGACAGGTGCTGACATTAAAATTCTTCAGAATGGGCCTTATATACAAGATGTGTTCAGGATCGCGACGAATTCCAAAGAAAAGATTACGACACAGGGAGCTACCATTGGCTTAAATTATTACTTAGGGGATCATTACGCAATTAACGGTAATTACTCATGGAATGTCTTAAATAAAGAATCTGATGATCCGATCATTCCTGCATACAATACACCAGAACACAAATTTAATATCGGATTTAGAGGACGTGACCTGTCTATTAAAAAGTTCAATGGTCTTGGATTTAATGTAAATTACAAGTGGATTGAAGGGTTTATTTTTGAGGGTTCTCCTCAGTTTACAGGAAGTGTTCCTACCTATGGCCTTTTGGATGCTCAAATTAATAAGAAAATTGAAAAAGCCAATTTGACGATTAAGATTGGGGCCTCAAACTTATTGAATAATCGAGTGCTTCAGGTCTATGGTGGGCCTTTTGTTGGTCGTATGATTTATACCTCTATTTCTTTTGACTGGAAAGATAAAGCCAGGAAATAATAGAATTCGTCGAATATTATTTATCTTAGAGCAACTAAAAATTAAAATATGAAAAAAATACTTTTACCTTTTTTAAGCTGTATTGCTATTCTTGGAAGCACATATGCTCAGGATCGATACATTGATGAGGTCTTTCCAGACGTTTCTGTGGAAACAGATATTAACTATGGAATGAACTTCTCCGTAATTGCCGCAAGCGCGGGTGTTCCTTATGTTCCAACAGGATCTGATCTTGATGGAGATGGTGTTGCAGATATTCCAGCATTAAATTTTGATTTGTTTCAACCAGTTGGCGATACTGAGACTGAAAGACCACTTGTAATTGTTTTGCATACAGGTACTTTTGCACCAATAATATATAATGGTAATCCTACAGGGATGCGCCAAGATCCAGCTACGACAATGATTTGTCAGAGTTATGCACGACGTGGTTATGTTGTCGCAAATCTTGAATACAGGTTAGGATGGAATCCCGGAGCAGAAACACCTGCAGAAAGAGGAGCAAGTCTTATGAAAGCGGTTTATAGAGCGATTCAAGACACCAAAGGTGCTGTTCGTTTCTTCAAAAAAGATGTTGCTGAGAATGGCAACACTTGGGGTATAGATACTTCTCGAATTATTCTTTCAGGACAAGGTTCTGGAGGTTGGGTTGCCTTAGGTTATGCATCTGTAGATAAGTATGCTGAAATTACGCTTCCAAAATTCTTAGCTGTTGACGAAATTACTGGTGAAACAACTGCCTTAATCGACACCTCAGAAATTGGTGATTGGGATGGTTACGGTGGTGCATTTAACAATGTAAATCACCCAGGATATTCTAACGAAGTGCATATGGTATGTAGTATGGGCGGTGGAATCGGTGATTTAAGCTGGTTAGAAGCTGGTGAAATTCCAATGTGTGCTGTGCATTGTCCGACAGATCCTGTTGCTATTTATACTACAGGAGATGTTGCTGTAGCAGGTGCAGGTCTGATTACTACTGAAATTAGTGGTTCTTATGATGTCATGGCAAAAGCCAATATGCTTGGAAATAATGATGTTTTAGCTTCGGTTAATGCCGGAAGTGATGTATACACTCTAGGTGCTCAGGCTGCAAATGCTGCAGCGCAAGGCATGTCTGATTTTGGAGGAACTACTGTAGGTGCTCCGGTTGACAACGTCTTCCCTTATGTTACAGGAAATCCGTTTGAAGCTTCACCTTGGGACCTTTGGGATGAAACGTTTGTTGAGAATGTTGCCTTAAGTCTTGGATTCGAGGCGGGATATGGCACAGCGATTAGTCAAAATGCATTGGGTCAAAATCCTGATATGAGTGTTGAAAAATCAATGGCTTATGTTGATACTACATTAGGTTACTTCTGTAGAAGAATTGTAAGAGCTACGAACCTTGATGGTTTATCTGGCATTGAAGAAATTGAAACGGCAAATGCTTTAGAGGTTTATCCTAACCCAGCAACGTCTGTTCTTATTTTTAGAGCAAAAGAAGGCAATATCAATTCAATTGCAATTCATTCTGCACTTGGTGAATTGGTTCAGTCTGAGACGAACCTTTCTTCAAATATTGTATCATATAATGACTTAAACTTGAAGTCTGGAGTTTATTTCTGCACTGTAGAAATTGACGGTCAAACGTTCAATCAAAAAGTAATTGTGAGATAAGAAAGTTTTTCTAAACTAAAAGCGCTTCATAGTAAGGAGCGCTTTTTTTATGCATTAATGTTTTGAATTAAGAAACGAATCCCTGCTTTTTGAGTGCTTTACGCATTATTGGAATAAATAGAAACGGGAAATAAGATAAAATCAGCATCGCGGGATAACCATAAGGTAGCATTGGGCTTTCTTCTTTTGATTCCAAGATCTGATATGGCTTTGCACCCATATAATGATGGTCTGAGTGTCTTGTAAGCTCGAATAGTAAAATACGTCCCAATAGGTGATCAGAGTTCCAAGAATGAATTGCTTTTACATTTTCATAGGTGCCATTCTCTCTTTGCTTTCTTCTGAGTCCATAATGTGAAAAATAATTTTGCGCCTCTAAAATAGAAATCCCGAATACTGCAGCCGCGAAATAAAGTAAGGTAACCTGCAGTCCAAATAGAATAAAAATGAAAGCTAGGAAAGTCCAAGGAATTATTGTGTGAAGTATCATGGGATTCAAAAATGTGCTTTTACCTGTTTTCCTTGCCTTTTCCGCTTCTAACTTCCAGGTTTTGAAATATCCTCCAATTTGAGATTTCAAAGCAAATAGATAGAAGATATCACCTTGTTTTGCAGAAGTCAAGTCATTCGGTGTTGCCACATCTCTGTGATGCCCACTATTATGGTAGGTCATAAAGTGATTTTGAATGGACGTTGTTAGTAATACGTGTGCCATTAAAAGTTTGAAAGGTTCTCCTGTCTTATGACCTAGTTCATGGCCACCATTAATTCCATTTACACCTAGTACTGTTCCCATCATGAGTACATATGCAATTAGATCAGAAAGTAAAATGTCTGGATTTGAAATTGTGTGAAGAAAAATATAAATCACATATAGGTGAATTGGAACTAATAAATAAAGAACGAAGTCATAAAATCGATCCTTTTTAGCAAGTTCTTTTTCTGAGGTATTGAGATTATAGGCATCCTTAGGGATTACATTTTCTAAAATGG
>JAKMFD010000036.1 GCA_022425625.1 Crocinitomicaceae bacterium
TGTGAGAATGTGTTTAATGTCTACGAAGAAGGTGGAGTCTACTCCGTAGCACTCACAGCATATGACGATAACGGATGCTTCAATGATGTAACCTATAATGATTTTATTACGGTGTATCAAACACCAACGGCTGCCATGAATATTGATCCAGCTTACCTCTACCCCGACATACCTACAACGAATATTTTAAACGAATCTGTAGGTGGAGATACCTTTGTTTGGAACATGGGAGATACCCCACTTGACTTTATGGGATTTGAGCCAGGGGCATATACCTATAGTCCAAATCTTATAGATACATTTTATGTAAGTCTCACCGCATATACAGACGAGGGATGTATAGACTCAACGCAAGGCTTTGTGGCCTTTTTAAACGACCCTTTCCTTTACGCGCCAAATTCATTCACACCAGACGCCAATATATTAAATGATGTATGGATTCCTATATTCTCAAGTCCTCAATATCTGAAACGCTATAATTTGGACATCTACAACCGATGGGGGGAGCGTGTGTTTGAAACTACAGACCTCAATCAAGGTTGGGATGGAACCTATCAGGGAAGCCCAGTTCAAGATGGTACCTATACCTGGAAAATCAACTTCAGATGGTATGATCAAAGAGCCTTTGAGCTCACGGGGCATATTACACTTATCAAGTAGGGATCACTGATCAATCCCCATATTTAAAGGACCTTACAATGTAAAAATAAAGATGTATCTCGAGCCCTACGTTATTTAAGTAAATATCCAAGTCTAATGGACAAGGTCCTATTTGATACTCGAAAGTTATCGTCATTGAAAGTGTCAATATTATTTAGGCCTAAATCAAAAGATGCCTCCATAAAAAAGTGATTGAATGTAAAACCTATGCCAGGAGAGATACCAAAATCTATATAATCAAGACCATCACCCTTCGGGCCGAATTCAATTGTTTCATTATTTACTTGATGCAATCCATTACTTGAAAATGGATCACTGTAAACATAGGATTGTGATGTTTTTGATGTACCATAAAAAGCAAAACTAAAATATGGTCCAAACATAGCATATAACTTGATGTTTGAGTCAATGCCTATGTTATAGTTAAGCGTTGGCGTAAACTGCAAATAACTGAGCCTAACCTTACTCTCAATTTTTGAGTATTCAGAGAACTCATCAACACCGACCATATAAATATTTGAACTTTCAGATTGATAACCGTATCCCTTACCCGAATAACCAAAACCCAATCTCAAACCTACGTTTTGATATAATTGAAATTCATATTGGCCACTAAGATTTGGATTAACGATTGAATGATAACCTTCATAAAATGTATTTGGCGTTTCTGATTGTTGAATATAAACACTAGAAATATTTAACCCAGCCGATATCCCTATCCCCTGAGCCAAAGACCAATGACCTAATGTAAACATGAGCATAAGAAGGGAAAAGACTTTAAAACACATTTTTTAATTTATTTAAATAAAGATATATCTTTAAGTTATAACCAATTAATAAATTTTAATCGATAATTCGACTTATAGAATGAAACATCTCGTCGTTTTAAGTGGTGCCGGAATGAGCGCGGAAAGTGGACTCAAAACATTCAGAGATAGCAATGGCCTATGGGAAGGACATGATGTTATGAGTGTAGCATCTCCCGAAGGTTTTCAGAAAAATCCTGAATTGGTTCTTGAGTTTTATAACCAAAGAAGAAGACAACTTCTTGAGGTAAAACCTAACATTGGTCACCAATACTTAGCGGATTTAGAGCGAGACTTTAAAGTTTCTATTGTGACTCAAAATGTCGATGACCTTCATGAACGAGCAGGGAGCTCATCGGTCCTTCACCTTCATGGGGAACTCTTAAAAGTACGAAGCACTGCTGACTCCAAAGACATCAAAGAATGGAAAAAGGACTTAAATATTGGTGATCTATGTATTAAAGGCTATCAGCTAAGACCAGCTATTGTTTGGTTTGGGGAGGAAGTTCCATTAATACCTAAAGCGGCATCAATTTGTCAAGATGCAGATATTTTACTAATTATTGGTACTTCAATGCAGGTCTATCCTGCCGCTGGTTTGATTAATTATGTTAGGGCTCAGACAAAAATCTATTATATCGACCCTAACCCTGCAATAGTAGATCACCCAAAACTCAAAGTTATTGCCGAAAAGGCCTCATCTGGACTTAATAAAATAAAGTTGAAGTAAATAAAAGAAGTGGGCTATACTGGATTCGAACCAGTGACTTCCACCCTGTCAAGGTGACACTCTAAACCAACTGAGTTAATAGCCCTTAAAAATTATGAATCAGAATCTTTCTCAGAATTCTTTTCTGCCTTTAGTTCATTCTCATTTAACTTATTACCAACAAATGTTCCTGAGATAATTTGATCTTGAAATGCCCGCATACCACCCGGTGAATGTGGCATCAATATTGATGAATTCTTGGAATTAGCCCCGATATCTTTGATGGTATCGAAATACTGAGTCATCAAGACGAACTGCATGATTTCCTCATGAGTTACTGTATCTAAAGACTTCTTGAAATCTTCAACGGATTCTTTGAAACCGCGAACAATTTCTAAACGCTGCTGTGCAATACCTTCACCTGAAAGCCTTTTGGATTCGGCTTCGGCTTCAGCTTGTTTTACAATCATGATTTTTTTTGCCTCTCCATCTTCATGAGCAGCTTCACGATCTCTTTTGGCGGCATTAATTCGATTCATGGCATCCTTCACTTTGTGATCAGGGTCAATATCCGTAATAAGCGCCTTGATAATTGCATAACCATATTCTGCCATGCTCTGTGAAATGTTGTTTTGAACAGCTATTGCTATGTCTTCTTTCTTGGCAAAAACATCATCAAGTTCAAGCTTTGGAACCTCTGCACGAACATCATCAAAAACATAGGAAGCAATTTGATTTTTCGCATTGTCTAGTGAGTAGTATGCCTCTTTAACATATTCCTTTCGCACACGATACTGAACAGATACCTGAAGATTAACAAAAACATTATCTAAAGTCTTCGTCTCTATTGTAACATCTAATTGTTGAACACGAAGATTAACTGTGGCCGTTCGATTGTCAATAAAAGGAATCACCAAAGATAACCCTGATTTTCGGATAGATTGAAACCTACCGAAGCGTTCAATAACAGCAGCGGATGCTTCTTTTACAATAATGAATGTTTTTAATATTAGAATTGTCAGTACAACAATCAGCGCTAGGCCTCCATAAGGAATTGACATAAATTTCTATTGAATTGTTAATTTCTTCTCTAACTCCTCTAGGTAGTGTCTGAATTGTTTATCCGTTTCAGATAAATTGACAACTGTTCTACAAGCATGAAGAACCGTTGCGTGATCTTTACCTCCACAATGAGCACCTATATTTGCCAAAGACGATTTTGTCATCTTTTTAGAGAAATACATTGATATTTGTCGAGCTTGTACTACCTCACGTTTTCTTGTTTTTGACTTCAACATCTCAATTGGAAGATCAAAATAATCACAAACTACCTTTTGAATGTACTCAATAGAAACTTCTCTAGCAGTGCTGCGAACGAATTTATCAACCATTTGCTTAGCTAAGTCTAAAGTAATTGCTTTTTTCGTTAGTGAAGCTTGTGCTAAAAGCGTGTTTAAAGCACCTTCGATCTCACGCACATTTGTGTTTATAGAATAGGCCAAGTACTCCACAACCTCTTTTGGCAACTCGATACCACTACCGTACATTTTTTTCTGAAGGATAGCGATTCTAGTTTCTAAATCTGGAGTACCCAAATCTGCAGATAGCCCCCACTTAAATCTTGAAAGTAATCTTTGCTCCATTCCTTGCATTTCAACAGGCGCTTTATCAGAAGTCAAAACAATTTGTTTACCATTTTGATGCAAGTGGTTAAATATTGAGAAAAAGACATCTTGAGTTCTTTCTTTCCCTGCAAAAAACTGGACATCATCAATAATTAGGACATCAATCATCTGGTAAAAGTGAACAAAATCGTTTGTTGATTGATTTTTAATCGCATCAATAAATTGATGGGCAAACTTTTCGGATTGCACATACAAAACGGTCTTATTGGGAAAATTATCTTTCACAGAAATTCCAATGGAATGCGCGAGGTGGGTCTTTCCTAGACCAACGCCTCCATAAATAAGAAGGGGGTTAAATGCTGTACCACCTGGTTTATTTGAAACTGCAAATCCTGATGCACGAGCCAGTCTATTACACTCTCCTTCAACAAAATTATCAAAAGTAAAAGCGGGTATTAGGTTAGATTCAATATTGAGCTTTTTCAATCCCGGAATTACAAACGGATTTCTAATTTGCTTTTCATTTCCACTGATCGGAACGTTGACAGGAGAATTCTTTAAAGAATTTGAACTGTGAGCGGGTATTTTTACCGTATACGGATTAGAGGATTTATTATTATTTTCCATAACAATACTGTATTCTAAACTACCGTCTGCACCCAATTGCTTTTTAACTACCTTTCGCAACAGTGTGATGTAGTTTTCTTCTAACCATTCGTAAAAGAAATATGAAGGTACTTGAATGGTCAAAACATCCTTTTCGAGTTTAACAGGAACGATAGGTTCGAACCATGTTTTAAACGCTTGCAATGAAATATTGTCTTTAATGACTTTTAGACAGGAGTCCCATGCACCTTCGTGGTTTTTACTCATAGTTAAAAATTAATAGTTTGGTCTTTATTTTGACGTCATAAAATCTAAAATTCTACTTCGTCTTTGCACAGTACAAATGTTCTCATAAAAAAGTTAAAAAAAAACCACTAAGGGTATTGACTTTTTAAAATGTTTTCTTAAGAGAACTTTTCTTTCTAGAAAAGTGATAGTTTCGCCACTGTAAAGTAATAATTTTTTAGTTTTAATAAAAGTTAAATGGCAGGAAAAACAAAACACATAACGGAAATCCGTGTCAGATACGGTGAAACGGATAAGATGGGCTTCTGCTATTACGGAAATTATGCGCAATTTTTGGAAGTTGCTCGAGTTGAACTTCTCAGAAGCCAAGGGGTGTCTTACAAGGAACTTGAGGATGCTGGAATTCTACTTCCCGTTCGAAATTTTTCAATTAAATATATTGCACCTGCTAAATATGATGATCTATTATTTATTCAGACAGAAATCCTTAAAATTAATGGCTCAAGAATTATATTCATTTACGAAATCCGCAATCAAAAAAACATCCTCATTGCCACAGCAAATACAGAACTTGTTTTTTTAAATTCGGACACAATGAAACCTACGCATGTCCCAACTGAAATTTTAGCATTTCATGAAACTGAAATAAAATAATGTTAGAAACCAACAGACCTTTTGAGCTCATCGTACCCAAGGAAAATAAAGTGCCTTTTATATTGAGTATACCTCACGGTGGTACAGCATTCCCAAAAGAGCTCAAGCAAACTTATAATCAAAGCTTAATTTCTGCTCCAGACGATACGGACTGGTTCTTGGAAATTTTATACGATTTCGCAGAAGAAATGGGTATTACAATTATCAAAGCAAAATATTCGAGATGGGTGATTGATTTAAATAGAACTCCAGAAAATCAATCTTTATATAATGATGGCCGTATCATCACCTCATTATGCCCCACTACTGATTTTCTTGGAAATATGATTTACAGATCGAAAGAAGACATACCGAATAAAGTAGAAGTACAGAGACGTTTGGAATCTTATTATTGGCCCTATCACAATCAAATAGATCTTCTTATTAAGGATTGTAAGACCGATTTTGGAAAAGTCCTATTTTGGGATGCCCATTCTATCAGAAGGAATGTCAAAACCATTCAAGAAAACCCATTTCCAGATTTGATTTTGGGAAACAATGACAAGAAAACGTCAGGTATTGAATATATAAATATCGCACTCAAAAACTTGAGTTCAGGTTCATTTGAAATCACACACAACACACCGTTCAAAGGAGGTTTTATTACAAGATCCAAAGGTAATCCATCTCAAAATATTCATGCACTTCAGCTTGAAATGTGTAAGGATTTATATATGAAGTCTAATGAGACAGAGTACGATCCTGTAAAAGCGATAACAGTAAAAAAAGTGTTGAAGAAAACATTTAATCATTTAATAGAAGCATTAGATGCGTGAATTTAATTTCAAAGGAATACTTCAATCAGAAGGCTGGTATGAAAATATGACGGTCTCGGTTAATGAGAAAGGCAATATTCAAAAAATAGAAAAGGCTGCTAACATTGAAAAATGTTCAGGTTACGCGATACCTGGCTTTCAAAATGCCCATTCTCATGCTTTTCAATATGCCATGGCAGGATTGGCTGAACTGCACGATACCACAACTAAAAAAAACGATTTCTGGAGTTGGCGCCAATCTATGTATGAACTTGCACTTAAGGTGCGACCTGAACAGGTTGAAGCTATAGCCGCGATGCTTTACAAAGAAATGCTGCGTCATGGTTATACACATGTAGCAGAGTTTCACTATATCCATAATGATCTGAAAGGAAATCCCTATAGCAATAGAGCTGAGCTTAGTGAAAGGATTGCGAGAGCAGCTCAAAGTGTTGGAATTGGACTTACCATAATCCCTATTTATTATGAACAAGGTGGGTTTGGCATCCCAGCTCAAAAAGAACAACGTCGATTTTTATCTGCATCGTTTGAAGACTATCTCGAGCTCTACGAAAGTGTAATGAAAATGTCTAAAAACTATGAGCACTGTAATGTTGGTATGGGTATTCATTCTATGCGTGGTGTTTCTTTAGAAAACATAGTTAAACTTGCAGATTATCGTCAAGGAAATACTCCCTTTCATATTCATATCGCAGAACAGCTTAAAGAAATAAAAGATTGTATCTCTTTCACAGGCATGAGACCAACCGAATGGTTTATGAAAAACATTGAGCTTAATAAAAACTTTCATTTAGTCCATGCGACCCACCTGTCCGAAACTGAAAGTTCACAGCTTGCAATAAGTGGCGCTAATGTTGTCATTTGCCCTACTACAGAAGGGAATCTTGGGGATGGTCTTTTCCCCCTTGATTCCTTCTTAAAACACAAGGGTAAATGGTGTATCGGCACGGACAGTCATGTTGGATTAAATCCGTTTGAAGAATTGCGGCTCCTGGACTATGGACAAAGACTAACATCTCATAGTAGAAATACATTCGGAAATAGCAATTCAGGAGACAATGGTGCAATTGCTATTAACAGTGTGCTTGTGAATGGACGACGCGCAATGGGGATGGAAAATGAAACCTATTTTAAAGTTGGAACACCTCTCGATGCAGTGGTTATTTCTGATGGTCACCCGCTTATAGGGATGACAGGAATGAAACACTTAACAAATACGATCGTGTACGCCTCCGATGCAAGTATGATTCAAGGAACAATTGCAGGAGGATCTTGGAAAATAAGGAAAGGTGAAAATCAAGACACACAAATTGAGCAAAACTTTATCAAAACAATGAAGGATCTATCGAATAGACTATAAATTTAGCTTACAGAATTTTTTAAATTCGATTTTTCTTTAGTATTTTATTATATGCTTAAAAACCTCATTCTGGTAAGGGATTTCTTTCCAATCGTGCTATTGAAAGCACACATCAAGTATAACTTTTTCGGATTACTATATTGGGGCTTATTATTTAGTATTCTATTTAATTTATTAGGAGCCAATTTTGGCGTGCCCTTTCTTTTTTATTCTCCGGATTACCTTGGTGAGGTTGGATTGTGGTCTTTTGCATTATTGGGATTTTCAGTTGGTGGATTCTCCATGGCATTTAACGTATACAGCTATATAAAATTGGGACCAAGATTTCCGTTTCTTGTGGTTGTTTCGACTCCATTTATTAGATTTTGTATTAATAATTTTCTAATCCCTTTCGCTTATATCATTATCTATCTTGTGAAAATGTCAATATTTCAACGCAACGAGGAGTTGGCAAGTAGCAGTGATGTAGTAATATATAATGTTTCCTTCTTGATAGGTTTTATGCTTTTCATAATGTTAAGTATACTTTACTTCTTTCCCCTGAGAACGAATAAAGACACAGATGATGCGATTACTGAATCCAATCCTGTCTCTACAATTACAAGTAAAGGTTTAGGGCAAAAATGGTACAACTATTTTAGAGAAAAACGTACGCGACCAATTTATTACATTGGAAAAAAATTCAGATTATACAAAAGTCGTAGTGTCGCCCATTTGGATAAACACATTGTTGAGAGTGTTTTTTCACAAACAAGGATCAATGCTTTTATTTTTGAAGTGCTCACTATCAGTGCATTCCTTAGCTTAAGCTTTTTTAGAAACTTTTCATTATTTGAAGTTCCTGCAGCTATGAGTATTCTCATGCTTTTAACCATCATATCTATGGTCATTGGTGCGCTAAACTCTTGGTTTCATAGATGGACTTACCCATTGATTTTTTCTGTTATTATTGTCATGTCGGCGCTTTCCTCCAGGGTCGGAATCTTTCGTTATACGAGCTATGCATTGGGCTTAAACTACTCAGAAGAAAAAATCATCAATTACAGTCCAGAAAATATTCGACAAAACCACAAAACAGATGAGGAAACTTTTCCTTCAAAAGAACATATTATTCAAATACTTGAAAATTGGAAAAGGAAAACCGGTGAAGAAAAACCAAAATTGGTTATTCTAAATACCTCTGGTGGGGGATTAAGGAGTGCGCTTTGGACCTTTACAGTTCTTTCCAATGCAAATGAAAAGCTGAAATCCAAGCTTTCGAAAAACTTACAAATGATTACGGGAGCCTCTGGCGGTATGATTGGAGCAGCATACTTTAGAGAAATTCAATTGAGGAAAAAACTAAAAACATTGGATGGGAATACCGCAATTTTCAAAGAAAGATTAAGTAAAGACCTTCTTAATCGTTTGTCTTTTTCAGCATCGACAAGTGATCTTTTTATGCGCTACAAACAGGTAGTTTATTACGATAAAAAATATACACAAGAAAGAGGCTGCGAATTCGAAAAAGAGCTACATGAAAATCTGGATAATTATTTAGAGCATCCTTTAGGTTATTATCAAAAATTCGAGAGAAATAGTAGTATCCCTTTAATGATCTTTAGCCCAACAATTGTAAATGACGGCCGACGTCTGCTTATTTCTTCACAGAACTTAAGCTTCATGATAGGAGACAATAAAGAAACGACGTATGAAAATATAGATTTTCAATCCTTCTTTAAAAATAATGATCCGCATCATATGCGCTTCTCGTCTGTGCTACGAGCTAGTGCAACATTCCCTATGATTATGCCAATGATGGCCTTACCCACCAAGCCAGAAATCCAGCTCATGGATGCAGGTATTCGAGATAATTACGGAGGTAAAGTTTCTGTCGACTATCTATTCGCTCTAAACGAATGGCTTACTGAAAATACATCTGGCGTAATAATCCTGGAAATCCGAGATACGAAAAGAATAATGAGTAATGAAGTTTATAAAGAATTAGGTCTAATTGATAAATTGCTCTTGCCTTTCGGAAACCTACTAACGAATTTTACGAGGACCCAAGATTTAGACCAAGAGCAACTCATCAAGCTTTGTGAGACAAGCTTTAACTTTCCTGTTGATAAGGTTACTTTTAATTTAAGAGAGGATTACAATGAAAGAATATCACTGTCTTGGCACTTAACTAAAAGAGAAAAGCAAAAAATTGAGGCCGCCTTTTCAAGTCAAGAAAACCAAATGGCCTTTGATAAGCTCAGGCGTTTAACAGAAAAACAATAAAAAAAGGGGACCGAAGTCCCCTTGATTTCATTAACCTGTAGCAAAGTTAATCTAAATACAATAGCCTTTAACGGAAGAATTAAAAAATGGTTTCATTAAAAAATTAACATTTTGGCATTGATAAACTATTTGAGTGCCTTCTCAAGTATTGTTCTGCATCAATATATTTGTTGTATGCCGACGGACAAACCTTCAATTTCAGCATTAGTCAAATTAATAGATGATCCAGATGAAAGTGTTTTCTCTCAAGTAAGAGATGAACTCATTAAGTGTGGAAGTATGGCAATTCCATACCTTGAAAAATCTTGGGAAGAGGATTACTATGGCCTTGTATTCCAAAGCAGAATAGAAAATATCATTCATGATATTCAATTCGAAGAAGTAAAAACGGGCTTAGAAAAATGGAATGACTGTCCTGAAAAAGACCTCCTAGAGGGAGCCATAATAATCGCTAAATACCAATACCCAGGGCTTGATGAAGCTTCTATTCGAAGTTTTATCGAAACCATTCGCCAAGATATATGGCTAGAACTAAATGACCATCTTACTGCATTTGAGCAAGTCAAAATATTTAATAAAATATTCTTTAAAGTACATAAGTTTCATGGTGATAGTAAAAATTATCATGCCCCTGTAAACTCTTATATCAATACTGTATTAGAAAGTAAAAAAGGGAATCCATTAAGTATATGCCTTCTCTATAGTATTATAGCTCAATCCCTCGACCTCCCTATCTATGGTGTGAACCTTCCAAATCACTTTGTTCTTGCATACATGGATACAAAAGGTTCTGTATCAATGATTAAAGAGGACAATGAATATGGTGTGCTTTGCTATATAAATGCGTTTTCAAACGGTGTGATTTTTAATACCAACGAAATCAAACAATTTCTTAATGAGCTCAAACGCCCACATCGTAGAGAATATTTTGAACCATGTTCAAACTCAGCAATCATAAAAAGAATGCTAAATAATCTCATTTCATCATTTCAGCGTGTAGGAAATTCCGAAAAAGTTGAAGAGCTAACAATTCTCAGAGACATCATTCAAGGCAATTAAATCCGAAGGAATAGGATTCGTATATTTGAGGTATGAATTATAAACATACCGTTGAAGAACGTTTTATACGTTATGCAAAAATAGATACTACGGCAGACCCGACATCTTCTACTTTCCCATCGTCTGACATTCAAAAAGACCTTGGAAGATTGTTGGTCTCAGAACTTAAAGAACTAGGCGCAATTAACGTTGAAATGGACAAGTGGGGGTATGTTTTCGGGACAATCCCTTCAAATTCTTCAAAGAAAAATGTTCCAACTATTTGCTTCTGTTCGCACATGGATACTGCACCAGATTGCAGTGGTACAAATGTTAAACCAATCGTACATAGAAACTACCAAGGTAAGCCTATTGTACTTCCTGATGATCCGTCTCAAATCATCACAAAAGAAAAGCAAAAATACCTTCAAGGTAAAATAGGTGATGATATTATAACCGCAAGTGGTGAAACACTGCTCGGTGCTGATGATAAAGCTGGGATAGCTATCATCATGGATTTTGTAAAGTATATGATTGAACATCCTGAGCTTAAGCATGGAGATATTAGAATATTATTCACACCTGATGAAGAGATCGGAAAGGGTGTTGACCATCTCGATATGGAAAAACTGAATGCAGATTTCGGTTACACCCTAGATGGTGGACCCGAAGGATCTATTGAAGATGAATCGTTTTCAGCGGATGGCATGAAGGTAACTATAGATGGACTTAGCGCGCATCCAGGTTATGCAAAAGGAAAAATGGTGAATGCAATAAAAATGGCAGCTTTGTTATTAGACTCCTTACCTAAGGAAACCCTAACACCAGAGACGACTGCGCACCGAGAAGGCTTTATACATCCCTATTCAATAGAAGGTGCTTTAGAGAAAGCAAGTGTAGATTTTATTATCCGTGACCATAAAACGAGTAAACTTTCTGAATATGAAGAGCTGATTGCTGCTACGATGAAAGATATTGCTGAGAAGCATCCTGGAATCACCTATGATATTGAAATAACGGAGCAATACCGCAATATGAAAGAGGTTCTTAATGATTATCCACAAGTATGTGAATATGCAGGAGAAGCCATGCGAAAGGTTGGAATAACACCTGTTTTTGATTTAATACGTGGAGGCACCGATGGCTCCCGAATGTCATTTATGGGCATGCCTTGTCCAAATATTTTCACAGGAGAAATGGCTATTCACTCTCGACAAGAATATGTTGTCGTGCAGGATATGGAAAAATCTGTAAAAACTTTGATTGAACTCATTCAAATTTGGGAGCATAGACATGAATGAAAAGTTGATTCTTAAGGAAATTGAAAGTAAGAATTTTCATCCTTTATACTTCCTTCACGGAGAGGAGCCTTATTTCATAGACCTTATTTCTAATTCCTTAAAAAACCATGCTCTTGAGGACCATGAAAAAGAATTCAACCAGAGCATTCTTTATGGAAAGACCACGGATCCTTTAGTTCTCTTAAATGAGCTCAAATCCTTTCCAATGGGAAGTGAAAAGAGACTTGTGATTTTAAAAGAAGCCCAAGACTTTAAAAAAATAGAAAGCCTTTGCCCCTATTTTGAAAACCCAAACAGCTCAACAATTTTTGTGATTTGTCACAAATACAAAAAATACGACGCTCGTAAAAAAGCTCTTAAACTCATCGCTAAAAATGGACTGGTTTTTCTATCTGAAAAAGTAAAAGAATATCACCTCAATGAATGGATACAACGCTATGTAACAAGTCAAGGTTTTACGATTAACTCAAAAGCAACGATGCTTTTGGGAGAGTTCTTAGGAAATGATTTAGGTCGTATTGTAAATGAAGTCGACAAGCTGAGTGTCATTTATCCGAAAGGAACTCAAATTAACGAAAAACACATAGAAGAAAATATTGGAATCTCAAAAGACTACAACCTATTTGAGCTCACAAATGCTGTCGCAGCTCAGGATATTCATAAAGCATATAAAATCATACATTACTTCGAAATGAACCCAAAAGCCGTTCATCTGCCTCAGGTTGTTTCTTCATTATTTACATTTTTTTCCAATGTTCTCAAAATTCACTTTCTAAAATTTAATGCTCGAGAAGCTATTGCAAAGGAATTACGTGTACATCCTTTTGTTGCCGGTGAATTAAGTAAGGCTAAAGCAAGGTTTAGTCCAAAAAAGATTGCTTTTAATATGGAAGTCCTACAGGAGTATGACTTAAAATCTAAAGGATATGGAAATAGAACATCAAGTCAGGCTGACTTGATGAAGGAAATGATTTTTAAATTGCTCAACCCATGATTTTTTATGCTCCAGATTGTTCGATCCATGAGGAAGAATATGTCTTATCTGAGATAGAGTCCAAACATTGTATAAGAGTATTAAGGAAACAACATGGCAGCAATATAGAACTCATTAATGGAAAAGGTGGTCATTTTAT
>JAKMFD010000067.1 GCA_022425625.1 Crocinitomicaceae bacterium
TCGTGGAGTGTGCTTGATATCTTTTGAATATCTTGGTTTGCAGTTTTTTCAATTTGAAATGATACTGCGGGTAGTCCGTTAAAAGAGGATTTCTGCGAGTTTTCAGAATAACCTAAAATAACATCCGCGACATCACCAATTCGCACTTTCTCACCAGTTTTAGAAGTTCTTAGCAGAATATTAGAAATCTCTTCTGCGGTTAGTACACGATTGTTGGACCGAATATTCATTTCTTGAGAATTGCCTCGGATTTGGCCAGTTGTTATGTTTAAATTCTGAGCCGCGACTGCGGTTGATATTTCTTGAAAGGAGGTATTGTATCGGATCAGATCGTGTTCTCGAATATTGATGGACAGCTCTTTTGTAGGAAAGCCCATTTTAACAATTTCAGTAATATTTTTAGTATTCAAAAGGTCTTGTTCGACTTTAGTAGCCAAGTCAACAAGCTCAATGTTTGAGATTTGTTTATTTCTTGCAGAAATACCAATGAAAGCTACAACGCTCCCCATGCCTCCCGAGGTAATCTTTTTTAAAATAGGTTTTTCAGCTCCAGCAGGAAAAGAATTAATAGAGTTGATGGCATTTTCAACATCACTTAACAATTGGTCCATGTTGGCATCTTGGTAAGCTTTAATTTTTACGGATGCAGAATTTTCAGAGGAGGTAGAATTGATTTCTTCAATTGCTGAAAGGCCCTTAATTGCTTGTTCAATTTTGATCGTTACACCCTCTTCCATCTCAGTAGGGGACGCGCCAGGGTAGAATACTGTGGCAATAATTGTTTGGGGTTCTAATTCTGGGAAGAATGATTTTTTGGTTTGAAACAAAGAGAATATCCCGAATATTATAATGACAGCAATAAAAGCATTGCCCCAAACAGGTCGATTTACAAAAAAGGTGATTAGCTTTCTCATTATTGTTGGATGATTCCTATGTATTTTTTGATCTCTTTAGAAGGCACGATATATTCAATAACTAATGTGTCATTGTCTTTTAGACCTTCTACAAATAAGGAATCTTGCTTTTGACTAATAACTTTGATTTCTTGAAGCTCCAGCTTATGATTTTTTAAGATGTAAACATTGTTTTCCTTTGCGGCATTTGCTGGAATAACAGCAACAGATTCAGAAATTAAATTGTCAATCGTTGCAGTAACATATTGTCCTGAAAGCAATGTTCTATTTGGGTAGGGAGTAATAGAATAATAAGCATCAATTGATTGCGTATTGGTATTTATTTTCCCTTGTGATCGTAAAAGTTTACCTTCCGCAACAGTTTCTCCTTTTGCATTTTCAAACAACACCTTTCCAGATTTTTTAAATTTCTCAAAGACATCAATAGGAATAGGAAGTTTTACTTCCATATTTTCACGATTAAATATTCTTGCAATTCTGCTTCCTGGATTAATTATTGAACCTGGTTCTATATAGACTTCACTTACTACGCCTGTAAAAGGAGCAAGATAAATGTACTTCGAGATTTTTTCTTCTAAACCTTTTATGCTCCAGTATTCACCATAGATTCCTTTTGAATTTATAAAAAGAGATTCTTTTTTATTGGAAAAAGAAGGTAAGGACGGAAGAAATTTACTAGGCTTAATACCTTCTAAAAATAAATTCCATTTCTCATATTCTGATGGAAAGTCAATTGAAATATCTGGTAAGATCGCGATGACGAGATTGGTTAATTGTGCTTTTCTCGCATTTAGGGAGTAAAACATCTCTTCAGAACTCACTTTGTATAAAAGGTCATTTTTTTTAAAACTGGTTCCAGGTTTTAGTGTCATATCACCTTTTTGAAGTCTCCCTTGGATTTCAAATGCGATATCTAGTTCTGTAAATGGTAGTATTTGGCCATAAGAACTTAGGGTTAGCGAACGTTTTTGATTGAAAATGTTTTTTACCGAAATATATTTTTGTGTTTCAACACCCTTTTTCTCCTTTGTTTCATCTTTTTTATTCGACAGCACAATGGTGTATAGGATACCAGAAATAACGATTAAAGCGGTAAATAATATAATTTGACTTTTTTTCATTGAAGATTGCTATGGTTTAACATTTAGCGTCTCAAATGTAGTCAATGAATAAATCACTTGCAATATTAAACCTCGCTTGTTTTAGGAATACATTTTATATTTAAAACGTATTTATTTTTAGAGGTAAAGCTTAAGCAACTAAAATCTAAATCTATAGTCTTTGTAATGTAGAACAAATTAAAGGACGCATTTTTTGTGGGTCAAAAGTTATTATAATTTTTAGTTGATTCAATTGTAGTTACGATTATGTATCAATGATTAATTTATTGATGATATATATAACTTATCTTTGATTGAATTCGAATGTTTATGAAAGTGCTACAGATCTTATTTGTCTTTTTACCGGCTTTTATTTGGTCACAATTTCAATTTGTTACGTCAGATTCTTTAGCCGTAATCTCCAATAATGTTGAATTGTCTATGCCATTTGCAGGGGGACTGAATTATCCACAGTTTTCTTCAATAGACTACGATTTTGATGGGGATTTGGATCTACTAGTCTTTGACCGCAGTAATAATCAAATTAAAGTTTTTGAACAACAGTTTAACAGTGTTGGCTCTTTTTACAAATATGATCCTAATGGTGCCTTATTATTTCCTCCCGATTTGCGATATAGGTTGTTTGCTATTGATTATGATGGCGATGGTAGGAAAGATTTATTTGCCTATGGTATTGGTGGGGTTAAGGTCTATCGGAATACGGGGGATAATACGAACGGTCTTTCATGGGAAGTTGCTAAAGAACTTCTCTTTTCAGATAATTGGGGTGAATTACTCGCTTTATATGTTAGCTCAAGTGATATTCCTGCAATTATTGATGTCGATTTCGATGGTGATATTGACGTTCTTACATTTCATATTGGTGGAGAATACCTGAGGTATCATAAAAATATGAGTCGAGAACTTTATGGACATTCTGACTCTTTAGTTTTTGAATTGAAAAATGAATGTTGGGGTGCATTTAGAGAAGATGTAAGTACCAATTCAGTTTTTTTAAACGATCAAACAACACCGTGTACAACAGGAAATGTCAGCAATCCGGAATTTCCTCAATTTGAGCATAAAATAATGTCAGAAACTAAAGCTCACTCTGGATCAACCATCCTGGCTTTGGACATAGATGGGTCCGGTGTAATGGACCTTGTTTTAGGTGATGTTGCTTTTTCAAATTTAAATTTAATGATTAATGGTGGTAGCGATGTGAACCAAAATTCCGCTATGATTTCAACTGACCCGCTTTTCCCATCAAATAGTTTACCAGCAGATATGCAACTCTTCCCGGCTTCTTATCATTTGGATGTCGATTTCGATGGTGTTAAGGACTTGATTGTTGCACCAAATGCAAAGAATATATCTGAAAATGAAAAAAGTGTGCATTTTTATAAAAATACGGGAACGAACGAAGTGTCCAATTTTGTTTTTCAGCAAAAGGATTTTCTTCAAGTCGATATGATTGAACATGGTACTGGTTCCATACCAGTTTTGAGTGATGTTGATGGGGATGGTCTTATTGATTTAATGATAGCAAATATCTTTTCATACAAAGATGTTTTGGATAAGGAGTCTAAAATCGCCTATTATAAAAATACGGGTTCTACTTCAAATCCTCAATTCACACTAATTGATACTGACTTTCAAAATTTAAGTGATTTAGAGCTTGGATTAAGAATGTACCCGGCTTTTGGAGATCTGAATGGTGATGGGAAAAATGATATGATTCTTGGGCTTGAGGATGGAACACTTTCTTATTTTGTTAATAATTCTATAGGTATTTCGCCATCCTATGAAACTCCTATTTCAAATTTAAAAGATGCCAGTAATACGATAATTCAAAATGGTTTATATGCCGCGCCTCAGTTGTTTGATCTAAATAAAGATGGTTTATTAGATTTAATTATTGGTATTAAAACGGGAGAGCTCATATATTATCAAATATAGGATCTACCTCAGAACCATCTTTTGAGTTGGTAACAACGCTTCTCGGTGGTATTGATGTTGCCTCTGCAACACCAAATGGCTATCCTTCACCTTGTTTTTTTAGTCATAATGATACAACGTATGCTATTATTGGAAATGTAGATGGTACATTATCATTTGTTAGCGGCATAGATGGTCATATTGATGATGGAGATTTATTTGAAACGATTCAGGAGAATTATCTTTCGGTAAATGTTGGTGCATATTCATCAGCTACTATTGCTGATTTAAATGGAGATGGATTTTTACAATTACTTATTGGTCAGGATTTGGGAGGCTTGTATTACATGAAGGATGATCCGAATAGTAATGTTGGCCTTCACGAATCTCTTCAGAAAGAGTTTTCTGTATGGCCAAACCCTGTTAACGAAGCATTAAGTATTGAATTTACCGATTATAATGGCGAAACTTCAGCTGAAGTGCTTAATCTAATGGGCGGTATTGTAAAGAAATTAGAAATTAAGAATAAGCTGACTGTATTTAATATCTCTGAACTGAAGCCTGGAATTTATTATTTGAAATTATCTAATCACGCTTCAGCAATAAAATTCATTAAGCTTTAAATTCATCTTACATAGAAGCTGAGTATTTCTTCTCCCATGAGTCTTGCTTTAAGCTGATCTCCGATTTTAACTGGACCAACACCTGAAGGTGTTCCAGTAAAAATCAAGTCTCCTTTTTTCAAAGTGATAAATCTAGATACGTAAGCAATGATTTGATCGAATGAAAATATCATATGATCACTGCATCCTTTTTGAACTATGTCTCCGTTGTGCTCTAGTTCAAAAGAGATATTTTGTGAAACGTCCTTGAAACTAATCCATTGTTTGGATAATGGAGCGCTCTGATCAAAGCTCTTGGCAATTTCCCAAGGAAGACCATTCTCTTTACATTTTTTTTGAACATCTCTAGCCGTAAAATCAATACCAAGAGTTAAAGAAGAATAGTAGGTGTGGGCAAATTTCTCTTGAATATTTTTACCCACTTTATCAATTTTTATAACAATCTCACATTCATAATGAAGGTCGGAGGTGAATTTCGGATAAAAAAAATCTCGTGTTCTCAAAAGAGCCGTTTCAGGTTTCATGAAAAATATAGGGGTCTCTGGCAGTGGAGCTGACATTTCCTTTGCATGATCTGCATAATTTCTACCAATGCAAATTATTTTCATTTTTTAAACTTGTTTTGAAGAGCATTGAGTTTTTGATCTAATGAAGCATGCTCCTCTTCTCTGTTTCTTTCTTTTATGGCCTCCATTGACTTTCTTAGAATAGATTTAGTGTACAGGGGAAAGTCTGCTTCAAGCATCCATCCATAATAACCAGGCTCTGTTTTCGCGATATTTTCAATCGTTTTCCCTTTATGCTTCCCAAAGTTATAAACGACTTCATTATTTTCATTAAGGGCAATACGCCCTGCCATATCAAGTATTTTATGATTTCCAGCTCGAGATAAATCTGCAAGTGCTTGCACATTTGTGTTTAGCTCGTACTGTTCAATTTGCTTTTCTAATACTTCCCAAGTGGCAATGGTGTCATGCATAGCATCATGGGCGTTTTCCAATGTTTTTCCACAATAGAATTTGTAGGCAGCCACAAGAGTGCGTTGTTCCATTTTGTGAAAAATATTTTGAACATCGATAAAGGCACGTTGAGATAAATCAAATTTAGCATTCACACGTAAGAATTCTTCAGCAAGTACAGGTATATCAAACTTGTTCGAATTAAACCCTGCTAGGTCTGAGTCTCCAATAAATGAAATAATTTGAGGAGCAAGCTCTTTAAAAGTTGGTGATTTAGCTGCACGTTCATTCGTAATACCATGTATATCAATTACTTCTTGAGGTATAACCATTTCAGGGTTCACTATAAGATTTAAATCCTTTTTCGAGCCATCGGGAAGGATTTTCATAATTGCAATTTGTACTATACGATCCTTAGTGATTTGGAGTCCTGTAGTTTCTAAATCAAAAACGCACAATGGTTTTTTAAGAGAGATATTCATTTTAATTGGTTAAAACCAATATTAAGGAATGATAATGAATTCAGTTCGTCTATTTAATTGATGCTCCTCTTTTGAGCATGAAGCGCATTTACAATCACTTACTGGTTGACTTTCGCCATATCCCTTTGAAACAATCCTATCTGAATTTGTAATTCTTTTTGCGATGTAATCAGCAGCAGATTTTGCTCTTTTCTTGGATAGCCTTGAGTTATACTTCCATGAACCTCTGCAATCCGTATGTGAACCTAATTCAATTTTAACTTCAGGGTTTTCATTCATCACTTTAACAATTTTGTCAAGCTCTACTTTTGCATCCTCCCTAATATCATATTTGTCAAAGTTGTAATAAATCATGAATGGACCAAGGTCAGTTCCAATTTCTTTTTTGTCCAACAGATACGAAAGTTGAATCAAAGAATCAGAACTTAAGGTCTCATTAAGATCGTACGTGGCCATTAAATAACCATCAGCACTAATTGACACAGTATAATTTAACAAGTATCCGAAATCTTTTCTTTCAACAAGGTTTGATATAAATACCCCACTAGAGTCCGTCGAAAGAACCTCAATTTCTGCACCGTCTTTGGTGAAAATAACTTTTGCATTTGGAATCATTTCACCTGTTTTGCGATCAGCGACAATACCTTCGAGGTTGTATTCAAAGAATGGTATGATTACCTGGTTTTCTTCATCAAGAAGAACGCGTTTGTATATTTCTTGGTAGGCAAGATCACAATTTGTAGAAAATTTGTCAGTGTAAGGATCAACTGTCGTTTCATTGTAATAATATGCAAGCTGGTATTCTTTGCATTTTTCAAGCTTAGACATAAAAACACCATCTCTCACTCTCGGATTAATAACCGTTTTATTTTGATCTTCACAAGTCAAGCATGTTAATTCTACATATGAATCTTCCGGAATCTCCTTATTTTGAGAGTGAATTATTTCGCCATTTAAAAAGGCTATATTTCTGATTTCACTGTTGACATCCATTCGGTAAATATCTTTTTCACCTTTACCACCTTTACGAAATGAACTTAAGTAAGCTTTTTGACCATCCGCTGTGTGCGTATAAAACAGGTCATCGCCTACTGAATTTATAGGATAGCCCATGTTAATAGGTGTTGACCATATACCATTTTCATCCTTAACACTCAT
>JAKMFD010000102.1 GCA_022425625.1 Crocinitomicaceae bacterium
GTATTTACTATGTTCACTTAAATACGCCTTCAGGTGTATTAAAGAAAAAGTTTGTTATTATTAAGTAGTAACGAATAAAACCATAGAGCCCTCCTGCTTTGCAGGGGGGCTTTTTTATTATATTTATATCCCATCAAATTTCAAAGACAATACAGATGAAAAAAAATATACTTTTCACAATTCTCTTATTGACTATTATTTCCTTTATGGGAAATGGTCAAATTGTAATAAATGAAATTTTAGCTTCAAATTCCAAAGTCAATGCAGATGGATTTGGAGAACATGATGACTGGGTAGAATTTTACAATCCAACAGACGATAGTATTCAACTAGGCGGAATGTTTCTCACTGACAATAAGGATGAAATAACAAAACACGAAATTGGAACAAAAAGTGGATATTGGACCCAAATACCACCAAAATCCTACATTTTATTCTGGATCGATGGAGACCCTGAACAGGGACAAAGACATGCTTCATTTAAACTTAATAAAAAAGGAGGATATCTTGGTTTATATGATCAAAATCTAAAACTTATTGATGAAATCAATTATTCTAAACAAACTGATAATGTTTCATTTGGTAGAAATAAAGACAATTCGCAACAATATGCCTTCTTTAAAAAACCAACACCAAATCTACCAAATGTAAATGGTAGAATTCTAAATAAAAAAGCTTCATTAGTTAGCTGTAATATAAGTTCTGGATTTTATAATGAAACTCAAAATATAATTTTAAAAAGTTCGGATGATGCACCAATATACTATACGTTAGATGGCTCAGAACCTTCTACCAAAAGTTTTCGCTATCGTGAATCCTTTAATATAGACTCATCAGCTGTTTTAAGAGCCAGGATTATAAAACCGGGATACATGCCCGATATTATTCTGAACAAATCAATTTTCATAAATGAGAAAAACACTTTAAATGTGGTATCGTTGATTGTAGCACCAAAAGATTTGTGGAAGAAAAGAAGAGGTATCTATACAAATTTTGAGAAAAGAGGCATGGAGGTACCTGCCTATGTTGAATATTTTGACACCACTAATGATGGTAACTTCAAATTGGCTTTTACAAAATCTGCTACAACAAGAATTGCAGGAAAAACGAGTCGAAGACAACCTAAAAAATCATTCGCTTTTTTTGCATCAAATGATGATGGGAAAGGTGAGCGTTTTAACTATCCTGTTTTCAAAGATAAAGACATTTCTAGTTTTGGCGGCTTATGGGTAAGAGCTGATGCAACATCAGGTCGCAATGTTTCAGAATTATGGGTTGGCGAACGATTTAAAAACGAACTTCTTTATGAAGTAAATTCCCAAATGCAGGGAAATATTGATATGCAAGCATATGAGCCAGTTTCTCTCTACTTAAATGGAAAATATTGGGGCTTATACAATCTCATGGAAAGAAAAGGAAGAGATTTTATTTTCAATAATCATGGCGAAACAGATGTAGACGTCCTTACATCTGAAGATGCAAAAGCCGTTGCAGGAAATATTAGTGCATATGATCAAATGATTTTTTACATTGCTCAAAATGATATTACTACAGATTCTGTGTATCAAAAAGTATGTGACCAAATTGATATTAACAGCTACATAGACTATTGGATTAATGAAACTTATTGTGGAGCTAAAGATATATGGGTAAATATTAGATTTTGGAAATCTAAAGAACCAGGTGCAAAGTGGAGATGGATCAGTTATGATCAGGATTCGTGGTACACATCACAAGAAAAGTCATTGAACTATTATACAGATAATGGTAAAGTGTTTTTACTTGGTAGACTCATTAAAAACCCCAGGTTTAGAGAACAATGGATTAATAGGATGTGTGATTATCTCAATACAGGGTTCAAAGCTGAGAACGTCATTGATTTGGTGGACGATATTACGAAAAGAATTGAGTTTGAGGTGCCACGCGATAAAGATAGATGGTCCGATTCAATGTTATACATTCGAAAAGGCGAAAGAATTAACTGGATAAAAAATTACGCTTTCGAAAGACCTGAGTTTCTTAGAGAACATATGATTGATTATTTTCAATTGAATCATGGAGTTTCAAAAATTACAATAAATCAAAATTCGGAAATGGGTTTTGTTAGAATAAATTCAATCATTATTAAAGACGAGATGTGGGAGGGGAATTACATTGAAGATAACCCAATACAAATAGAAGCCATAGCAAGAGAAGGTTATGTATTTGAACGATGGAAAAGCAGAAGACTCCCTGAAAATGCAAATATAACCGTGAATACCAAAAAGAATAAAAAATTCACACCAATATTTAGAAAACTATAAGTCAAAACCTAATTTCGCCTTCGTTGTTTTCGCTTATACCTCCTTAGCTGACGATCATTTTTTCGTAGTATTTTTCGATTTGGTTTACTTTGTATTGTACGGTGACGCTTAAATTTTTTCTCAAAATATTTCTTCTTAGACTTCTCTTTTTTTCGTTCTTGACGAAGAATTTTCTTTGTTAATTTTGACTCATTATTAGCGGATGCCTTAACGCTAGAGGCGCACCCTTGCAATGCAAGAAAGCACAAAATAACAAGCGTTATGGAAACTATTCTCCTCAAGTTTGGGTACCTTTGAAAAATGAAATTACAAATCTTATTCGTAATCTCCTTATTCTTAATAAGTGGCTCATGTGTGAAGCAAAACACCCACCCTGTTCCCTATGTGCCTTTTAACCAAAGTATTGACTTAAACCTTCCAAGCTATTATTCGCTTGCAGGCGTTGGCGGCTATGCATATGTAGTAGGTGGTTCGCGAGGAATCATTGTTTACAGGCGTTCACTTGATGAATTTATAGCATTTGACAGACACTCCCCAGCAGACCCAAATGCAGCATGTGAATTACCGCTCTATCCCGATGAGGATAATTTTTTAATTCTAAGAGATTCATGCAGTGGCGCTTCATTTACGTTATATGATGGAAGTCCCATAAACGGTTCGGACTATGGTCTTATGCAATACGCTACAAGCTTTAATGGAAATAACATCGTAACTATTTATAATTGAAAATGAATTCTAGTGATATAACCGTTCATATTATAGACCGAGATAACAAAAAACATACTTTAATTGGTCCAACAGACATGAGTATGAATATCATGGAACTGTGCAAATCATATGATTTGCCTGTAATTGGGGAATGTGGAGGAATGGCAATGTGTGCTACTTGTCAGTGCTATTTGGAATCTAACACGTCTCTCCCACCTCAAAACGATGATGAACTAGATATGCTTGATCAAGCATTTTTTGTGAAAAATGAAAGCCGATTGGGATGCCAAATTCAATTAAATAAAGACATTGATGGTATTGTCCTAAGACTCGCGCCTGAAGCCTAAATTATCGATTGATTTGTGATGCAAAGGCATGTTTGAAACGTTCTAGTTTTGGACGAACAACAGCTTGACAATACATATTCTCAGGGTTGTTTTCAAGATAATTATTATGGTATGCTTCTGCTGGGTAAAAATCCTCAAATTTCGATATTTCCGTAACCACAGGTTGTTCCCAAACCTTTTGCTCGTTCAATGTTTTTTTATAGGCTTCAGCTTCTTTTCTTTGAATTTCATCATGAAAAAATATAGCGCTTCTATAATGAGTTCCGATATCATTTCCCTGACGATTTAACTGAGTTGGATCATGTATAAACCAAAACACTTTCAAAAGTTCCTTAAAGGATAGCAGATCAGCATCGTATATTATTTGAGCTACCTCTGCATGCCCTGTATTACCTGTGCATACTTGCTCATACGAAGGGTTTTTAACATGCCCACCACTAAACCCAGGTTTCACTGAGATAACCCCGTTTAATTCTGCGAAACATGCTTCGGTACACCAAAAACATCCTGCACCGAAAGTCGCCGTGTTTTCTTTCATTATTAATTTTTTGATTTAAATTTCAACGATGCAGAATTTACACAATACCTCATCCCTGTTGGTTTAGGCCCATCATTAAAAAGATGACCTAAATGCGCCTTACAATTTGAACATTGAATTTCAATACGCTTCATACCGAGACTATAATCATCTTTTTTCGTGACATTACCATCCTTGAGGACATCATAATAGCTAGGCCAACCGGAACCTGATGCGTATTTATGATCACTTAAAAACAATGGACTGTCACATGCAACACAACTGTAAACACCTTCTTCTTTATGATTCCAAAATTCACCTGTAAAAGGTCTTTCTGTTGCTCCATCCTTCACAACCCGGCATATATTTTCAGGCAAAGCCCTACCATTAAAAGTATGCTCCTCATTTTGACCCTGCCCTTGACAAGAAGAAATGAGTATTATCATTAAAAAAGCTAAGTGTATTTTCATATTATTTAAACAAAGAAAAGAAATAGATGTTCTGATGGCGTTAATAAGCTACTTTTACATGATGACATTAAAATATGGAAAGAATTTCTGGCTATTGACATTTTCCATGTTTTTTTTCATGACAAGTTTCAATTTGATATTGCCTGAACTAAACGATTTTATTACAAGTCTTGGAGGATCGGATAAAAAAGGACTTGTCATCACGCTTTTCACGATATCAGCAGCAATATCGAGACCCTTTTCAGGAAAACTTACCGATACTATAGGCCGGAAAAAGGTTATCTATCTAGGGATTTTATTTTCGGTAATTATTTCTTGGAGCTATCCTTTCTCTTACTCTGTTTTATTTTTTCTTACCCTAAGGTTTCTTCACGGATTTAGTGCAGGATTCACTCCGACAGGAAGTACAGCGCTACTGACAGACATTATTCCCGCAGAGCAAAGAGGTCGAGCAATGGGTTTATGGGGCACTTTTATTTCACTCGGTTTTGGAGTCGGACAATTTTCAGGTTCGTGGATTGGTATTCATTTTGGTATGAATGCACTATTTATAATTGCTGGAGCTACTTCCCTCCTATCAGGTTTGTTTCTTATTAAAGTTGAAGAAACCTTATCAAAACCCGAAAAGTTTGATGGCAGTCAGTTAAAAATTAAATGGAACGATATACTAGAACCCTCTGTTACGCCAGCAGCTGTAGTTATGTTTCTTACAACAATTTGTACGGGTATGATCTTTGTGTTAACACCAGAGATATCCGGGTTTTTAGACATAGAAAACAAAGGCTTCTTTTTTGGTTTCTATGTAGTTTCGACAATATTTGTCAGACTCTTTGCCTCTTCATTATCAGATAAAATAGGCCGACGTGAAACTATGATAATAGGCGTATGTTTGCTCTGTATTTCTATGATTTTACTCTCTAAAGTGGATTCATACAATTCCTTTATTTTAGCCGCCATTGTATTTGGTTTAGCAACTGGTGTCTCAAGCCCAACACTTTTTGCGTGGACTGCCGACTTATCTCACATTAGCCGACGCGGTGTTGGTGCAGGAACAATATTTATTGCACTAGAAATTGGAATTATGATAGGGTCATTGTCCACTATATTTACTTATGATAATACTGTTGAATCATTACCAGATGTTTTTCTTCTAGGGATCATCATGAGTATTGTTGCACTCATTTATTTAATTTGGCATAAATTAAATAGGGAATCTGCTTTTTAACGCAATACAAATCTTTTTATAAGATAATGCCCCAAATAAATCAAAGGGGTCAGTAGAATAGCGATTACGATCTTTAAAACATAGTTTGTTGGTGCAATCTCCATGAAATCAGTAAAGGAAAGTGTTCCTGGCAAAACAAATCCTATGTAAAGGACAATGTAGGAGTCAATTAATTGTGAAATCAATGTGCTACCTGTACTTCTAAGCCAGATAAAACGTTCACCAGTTTTTGATTTTATCCACATAAATAATGAAGCATCTAATATTTGAGAAACTAAAAAGGCACAAATACTTCCGACGATAACCATTTGTGCCTGACCAAATACTTTGTTAAAAGAGGCATCATCTGAAAGGTTTGAACCTTCAATCTCTACAGCAGGAATTTCCATTGAAAGACCAACCACAATGAAACAATAAGAAATTAATATTGCCGTAATCCAACTTAATCGCCGAACGGCTTTGTAACCATAAAACTCATTCAACAAATCTGTGAGCAGAAAAACCACAGGCCAAGGTAGAATTCCAACAATTGTAACAAAAGGTCCTAGCTTGTTTCCAAATAAATTAATCGACAACGGAACCTCGATTAATTTATTACTAATAAGTTCAGCAGTAACAGCATTTGTAATAAACAAGCCCGCTAAAAAAACAAAAAGCCATTGCTTTTTAGTAAATAAGATATTATTCATTCAATAGATTGATTAAAATCCAACATAGTCTAGGCGCTTCGATTTAATATACCGCGGGACATAATAGCTGTGGTTGTTAAAGGTATCAATTCTTATTCCTGTGCGAGCGGCATGAATAAATTGAATTATACCATCTGTTGTATCAATGACAAGTGCCACATGACCAACTACTTTTGAGTTTAAATTTCTTGCCTTGAAAAACATCAAATCGCCAGGCTGTAAGTTTTTTAAAGATACAGTCGTTCCCAATTCAGCGAGACCATAGCTTGTTCTTGTCAAATTAAATCCAAAGCCACGAAAAACGTAATTAATAAAACCAGAACAGTCAAAACCTGAAGGAGTCATTCCTCCCCATACATAGGGCACACCCATAAACTGTTTCGCATACTTTATAATGGCGTCGGACTTTTGTTCGAGTAAAACCTCTAAAGCCTCAATGGAATCTGTGGGCTCAGATTGATTCACAACCATACCTTGAGCTTTAATAAAGCTCGAGAAAAGGAAAATAATCAATGAAAAAAAAATATTTTTAGCCATTCAAATGGGTATCGGAAATGCAAAATTATAACTATTTTCGATAATAATTTAATTATCACCGTGCCAGTTATTGATACACAACAGCTTACAAAACTTTACTACAGCATTGGAGAAGTGTCCGATTTACTAGACGTAAACGCATCCCTTCTTCGTTTCTGGGAGAAAGAATTTGACCTAAAAGTTTCAAAGCGCAACAAAAAAGGAAACCGTCTTTATGCTGTAAAAGAAATTGAAGAAATCAATAAGATTTATGCGCTAGTAAAAGTCAAGTTGTACACCTTAGATGGTGCTAAAAAAGCTATGAAATCAAAAGATCCTTCTCAAATATATGACTCAAAACAGGTAGTTATATCGAAGCTTGAACGTATAAAAATCGCGCTTGAAAAATTAAAATCATAAATCTAGGGATCTTTCTTCGTCAAGATCACCTAATTCACAAACATTCTTAAAAAAATTATAGCGATTTCGTGCAACAAAATCATATACTAAATCACGCATACTTTTAGGGATTACCCAAAATAGACCTAAAGGTAAAAAGTACCATTTCAAAAATGGAATCAAATGCAATGCTGCAGACGATTTAGAGTGAAGTTTATTGTTGCGAAACAGGTAAAACGTAGTAAGATTGAGCTCGGTTATTCCTTTTTCACATAAAAATTCTTTCGCAAATGAGCCCTGAAGCATTGCAAACTTCATCGAATTATTTTTTTCATGACGTAATAAAAAACGTACTACTCTTGAACATAACGGACATGCACCATCATAAAAAACAATTGACGTCATCAGCTATCTTTAAATTTATTATTAAAGTAAGGAATTGCATCTAACATTCTAGACCCATACCATGAAAACATTTCGCCATCAACCAATATCACATCAGCATTAGGAAATCTTTTTTGATACTCGGATAGATGCTTATTTCCAAAGGGAAATGGTTCTGAACTTAAAAAAACTAAAGCTGGACTATATTCTGACAAATTATCTATTGATGGATACCGTTCTTCTTTACATGCATTGACAAAACCTATCTGTTCGAGCATGGCACTGATAAACGTTCCTTTGCCCGCAATGTATGGTGGGTCATTCCAGATAAAGTAAAGCACCTCTCTCCCCTTGCCCAAGTGAATAAGCTCCTTGTATCCATGTTTTAGACTTTGGATTAAATCTCTGCAATTATCTTCTTTTTTCAAAACCAGCCCCATGCAGTTTATGAACCCTAAAGCATCGTTGAATGAATTGATTTCACTCATCCAAATCGGCACCTTTTTTTCTAATGCAGAAATATCTTCTCGGGTATTCTCTTCTTTATTGCCAATTACAATATCGGGTTCCAGTGCAATAATATTTTGAATATTAAGATTTTTAGTACCACCTATTCGTTGCTTTGTCTCCTGCCATTTCTTTGGATGAATACAAAACTTTGTAATTCCAACAACCTCTTTGTCAAATCCCAGAAAATGCAAAAGCTCGGTAATTGATGGAACTAAAGAAACTATTTTTACAGGGGTATTTGGAATATGAACTTCACGACCCATTTGATCGATAAACCGTCGTTGAGTCATTTATGACATTGCAGATATGATATCATACCTTGTTACAATATGTTTCTCACCCGAATCAGCTTCTACGAGCACAGCTGGTGTATTCTTATTGATCAACTTGCATAATTCTTCAATATGTGTTCCACTTTTTACGATTGGAAATACAGGCCCCATTATGGATGAAATAGCTGCATCTCTTAGCTCAGGTTTTTCAACAAGGGTCTGATAAATGGCACTATCGTCTATCGAGCCAACGAAGGTGTTGTCTTTCATTACAGGAATTTGAGAGATGCCAAATTTTCGCATTTTTGCGATGGCATGAGAAACAAGCTCCTCTGCGAAGACAGTGACTAGTGGCTTATCCTCATGATTTTTAACAAGGTCTTGAGCCGTAAGATATGATTCATCAAGAAAACCTCTTTCTCTCATCCAATCATCATTATACATTTTACCCACATACCTGCTGCCCGAGTCATGAAGTAAAACAACAACAACATCATCCTTTTTAAAGTGGGATTTTAGCTGTATCAAACCTTTTACAGCTGCTCCACAGGAGTTTCCAGCAAAAATACCTTCTTCTCGTGCCATTTTTCTTGTGTAAACCGCTGCATCTTTATCTGTTACCTTTTCAAAGCCATCAATGACTCCAAAATCGACATTTTCTGGAAGGATATCTTCTCCTATACCTTCTGTGATATAGGAATAAATCTCATTTTCATCAAAAACACCTGTTTCATGATATTTCTTAAAAACCGAACCATAAGTATCAATGCCCCAAATTTTGATATTCGGATTTTTCTCTTTTAAATACTTACCTACTCCTGAAATGGTACCACCAGTTCCTACGCCAACAACAAAGTGAGTTATTTTACCTTCTGTTTGTTCCCATATTTCAGGACCAGTTTGCTCATAATGAGCTAATGCATTTGAAGGATTGTCATACTGATTAACGTACCAAGAGTTTGGAGTCTCCTCAGAGATCCGTTTTGAAGTTGAATAATATGACCTGGGATCCTTAGGGTCTACATCCGTAGGACAAACAATCACTTCGGCACCAACCGCTCTTAAAATATCAAACTTTTCTTTAGATTGTTTATCCGTCGAGACACAAATGAGTTTATAACCTTTTATGATTGCTGCTAAAGCCAATCCCATCCCTGTATTTCCGGAGGTCCCTTCTACAATTGTACCCCCTGGTTTAAGTCGTCCATCAGCCTCAGCATCTTCTACCATCTTAACTGCCATCCTATCTTTAACGGAGTTTCCCGGGTTGAAAAATTCAACTTTTGCCAAAACTAGAGCATCTACATCACTTGTAATCTTATTTAATTTAACTAAAGGAGTATTACCTATCGTCTCTAGAATGTTTTTTGCAATTTTCATTTCAAGTAGTTTCGGCAAAGATAATTATAAATCTAGTACTATCAGACGCTCAAATAGTCAAACAAGTTAGGCTAGGATTGTTTAAATTCGTAGTTATGAATTTACACTTTGTTCGCGTTATTTTAATCATATTTTTTGGGACATTCAACCAAATATTTTTTGCTCAATCAAAGGATGTTTCCCGTATACTTCCGAGTCCTGTAGTATACAAAAGAGTCAAAGGAAATCTCTATCTACCTGAAAAAATAAGCCTAAATAAAAGTGAATACCCAGAAAACATACGCTCCCAATTCGATGAGCTCTTAGAAAAATTTCATAAGCTGAAGACTGTTGATACGACAGGTAAAGCATTTATCAGATTGAGGAAGCTAAAAAATGTACCGAAGGATTTTTATTCTATAGCCGTAAATGATTACTTATTGATATCTTATTCAAATGAAAAATCATTGTTTTATGCGCTTGAATCACTCGTTCAATTAATTCAGACCGAAGACGATATCAAGTATATTCCAAAAGCCTTTATTCAAGACTACCCTAAATTTGAATGGCGAGGATTACATTTAGATGTTTCACGGCATTTTTTTACCGTAGAAGAAGTAAAAAAATATTTGGATCTTATGGCTTTTTATAAGCTGAACACCTTCCATTGGCATCTCACAGATGATCAAGG